>JBKEAS010000229.1:0-7788 GCA_047972635.1 Anaerotignum sp. | reverse complement strand
CGATCAATATTTCCTGCCCCTAAGTTTTGTCCAACAAAAGTAATCACCGTACTCGCTAAGGAAGAAACAAAGATATCCACAATGTTGTCAATCTTCACATATGCCGCCCAAGCGGTAACTGTGATATATCCAAAGCCATTAATTGCACCTTGTACCAAAATATTAGATAAACCATACATAATGCTCTGCAACCCTGCCGGAATACCAATCTTGCAAATATCTTTTATCATTTCGCCATCAATATATACCTTCATTTTTTCATGTGCAAGCCTTTTGTATAACAGCATACCCAATATGATTGCACTCATAAACTGGGCTATGAGCGTGGCAAAAGCGACCCCAAAGACGTCCCATTTACATACTACCACAAACAAAATATCCAAAATAATATTTACAAAACTGCAAAATATAAGCACATATAATGGCGTTTTCGCATCACCAATTGCCCGCAATACACCGGAAAACGTATTATACATAATACAAAAAATCAGTCCTGACAAAAATGTACGAAGATATACCACGGCATATCCCATTGTTTCAACGGGTGTATACATTGCTGACAAAAGTTTAGGCGTCATAATAAAGCCCAAAACCGAAATAACGATTCCTAATATAATAAAAATAAAGCTACCATTAAAAATCACCTGTTTCACAGAACGAAGATCTTGTTTGCCATAAAATCTCGAAGCATATGCCGTAATACCACTAGAAACACCTACAAAAAAATTAATCAGCATGACACTAATCTTGGATGCCGACCCTCCAACTGCAGAAAAAGCCATATCCCCCAGATTTTGTCCTACAATAATACCATCCACAATCGTATAAAAGTGTTGAAAAAAAGCACTTATTACGATAGGAAAAAAGAAAATGAGCACTTCTTTCCAGATACTCCCTTCTGTTATTCTATTTTGTCTTTGCAAAACGGGATGCCTCCTTTTAGATCGTAATGATTGCATTTAACAATTTTTTAGCATATGGATCTTTCGAATTTGCAATTTCGCCAACAGGGAGAAATTCGGTAATCCTCCCTTGATAAAGAAACATTACCTTATTGCACAAATAAGTAACAGATGTCAAATCGTGGGTAATGAATATATACGTAAGGTTCATTTTATTTTTCAAATCACGCAAAAGATCCATAATTTGTACCTGTGTATGTGCATCAAGAGAGCTAATGGCTTCATCAAATAAAATCATTTTGGGCCTTACAGCAATGGCCCTTGCAATGCAAACTCTTTGTAATTGCCCCCCACTAAGCTGATGCGGAAAACGGTTTAAAAACAAATCATCCAAGCCCACTGTAAGAAGTAACTTCGAAACCTCACTTTCAAAGTTTATGGCTGTATTTGTTCTTTTTGAAAGTAACTGCAAAGACTCCTTTATAATTTCAAAAACAGTAAACCTTGGATTGACCGATGTTGTATAATCCTGAAACACGATACTTATATTTTCACTTAAATATTGCTTATTTTTCTTACTTACATATGGATTTTTCACCTCAAATAAATATTGACCTGATGTAGGTTTCAAAAGTCCCGTCATAATTCTGCCTAACGTACTTTTGCCACTTCCACTTTCCCCTAAAATCCCAATACAATCTCCCTGCTCTACCTGAAAAGAGAGATTGTTTAAAATATGCTGTTTCTCACCAGTCAATTCACTCTTAAAATCCATAGAAATATCATCAACCAAAATCATCATACCATATCACCTGCCAATATTTTTTCATAAGCATGCATGACTGCCATACGCTTTTCAATCAATAATCTCGTATATTCATCTTTCGGGTTTTCCATGATTTCTGAAAAAGTGCCTTGATCCACAATCCTCCCACCATTCATTACAACTACCTGATCTGCAATCAAAGAAGCAATACCAATGTCGTGGGTAATAAAAACCATGGTTGTTTTATTATTTTTAAGTTTCATAAACTCCGACATAATTTCAAATTGCGTAATGGCATCAATAGCAGTTGTAGGTTCGTCTGCGATCAAAACTTGCGGAGACAAGGTAATGGCAATTGCAATCATAATACGCTGAAGCATACCCCCACTAAGCTGATGTGGATATTTTCTTAGGACTTCTTCTGCATTTTTTATCTGCATTTTTTCAAGTGCCTCCACCGATTTCTGATAGATTTCTTTCTCTGTCCAATTTGTGTGTGCCAAAAATGTTTCCTTCATTTGATAACCGACACGGTAAAGAGTATCAAAACAAGTCATTGGGTTTTGAAGTATCATGGTAAGCTTACTTCCCCGTATTTCTCGCAACGACTCCGCGTCTTGGCTTAACAAATTAAGACCTTCCAAAATCGCACTACCACTTATTTCAAAATTCTTATCAAGCAGTCCCATCGTTGCTTTCATGGTAATACTTTTACCACTCCCACTTTCGCCTAAAATACAAAGGCACTGACCTTGTTCTATGGAAAAGGAAATATCTTTTACAATATGGTGCTTTCCCCTTTTTCCGTTATATGTAATATCTAAATTTTTCACATCTAAAATTGCCATTACATTTCCTCCTTTGGATCAAGTGCGTCACGCAACACATCCCCTAAGAAATTAAATGACGCAACCAAAACAACAATTGCAATACCTGGAGCTAGCATCTGCACAGGATTTGTGGTCAGTGTATTCTTTGCCTCGTTTAGCATTGCCCCCCATTCAGGTGTTGGAGCTTGTACGCCCAAACCCAAGAAAGACAACGTAGAAATATTAATAATCGACCAACCAATATCTAAACTAGCCAAGACAGCCATTTCGGAAGCAATGCTTGGCAACATATGCTTCGTTAGTATAAAAAACTCGTTATTTCCAACAACACGGGAATAGCGAACAAAATTTTTATCTTTATGTTGCAATACGCTCGTTCTGATCATACGAGCATACCATGCCCATTTAATCAGCACATTGGCAAGTATTACATTCTTAACATCAATACCAAGCAAAGCAACAATGGCGTATACCATAATCTGACTAGGAAAAGACAGCATTACGTCAACAATACGCATGATAATTTCGTCAATCCAACCACCAAAATATCCTGAAATAAGACCCATGGTAGTCCCCAAGCCAATGGTACCAACCATGGTAAGCACCGCCAAACCAAGCGTTGGTCTGATGCCATAAATCATTCTTGATAAAATACATCTACCTAGATTGTCCGTTCCAAGAGGATATTCTTTGCTAAATTCAGCAAATTTGTTCAATATATTTGTTTCGTAGGGATCATGCGGGGCAATCACTGGTGCAAGAATTCCTATTGCTGCAATCAAAAGAATAAAACCCATCGTAATCATAAATCCTTTATGCCTAAGAAGCCTTTTTAACATTATGCCGCCTCCTTTCGTAATTTTGGATCAATCACACACTGAATGATATCAAACAACAAATTAAAGCTTACAAACAAAACACCAATAAATAATACATAGGTTTGTATCACCGGATAATCTCTATTAAATATAGACTCAATACAAAGCGTTCCAAGCCCTGGTATAGCGAACACATTCTCCACTACAATCGTTCCCGCGATGAGCTGTGGAATACTCATACCTACAGCGACAATGCAAGTATGAAGTGAATTTCTTAAAATATGTTTAATCAAAATGGTTTTCTGTTTTAGTCCTCTTACATTTGCATATAAAACATAATCTTGTTTCATGTTATCAAGCATATTCGTCCTTATCAATCGGATATAGGTTGAGATATAAGTAAGCGCCACCGTTATTGATGGAAGAATTAAACTTTTCATTCCATCGTTTAAACCGCTGGTTGGCAACAAGTCTAATTTGATGCTTACAAGCCACATCAAAAGTAGCCCCACCCAATAAGCAGGCATTGCCGTTGTAACAAAAATAAACCCTCTCATAATTTTGTCAAACCAACTATCCTTATAAATTGCACATAAAAAGCCGATTGGCAAACTAAATATAAACACCAAAAGAAACGATGTAGATGCAAGCATTAATGTATTGGGAAGTGCCCTTATGATTTCGCTCAAAACTGTACGGGAAGGGTTTACGTAGCTTACCCCAAAATCTAATTGAAAACAATCAATAAGCCATTTAAAATAACGCACAAAATACGGGTCATTTAACCCCATATCCTCCCTTGCCTGCTCTATCATTTCATCCGTAATAACCGTCATTTGATTCACTCTAAGTGCAACTTCGGCAGGGTCAGAAGGAATGCTATTGATAAAAACAAAACACAAAAACGAAATAACAAACAAAAGGGGAATTGCTGTCAAAATTCTACGAATAATATATTTTCTCATTCTTACCTCCATAAAAATAGGGTGCAAGTAAAAACTTACACCCCATTACTAGATTTATTTAAAATACATTTCTGAAAACGGAATTTCATATTGAGATTGTGTAAATCCAACTCCGTCCAAAGCAGAAGTGTAGAGTGCTTTGTTGCATTCATATGTAAGCGGAATATATACAGCATCTTCGTGCAATCTTGTTAGAACGAAGTTAAACAATTCCTGGCGTTCTGTTTCATCTACAGAAATCATGATCTTATCAATCGCTGCATCAATTTCCGCCTTATCCGCAAGGCCTTGTTGTGCCGCATAGTCGCCATAAACTGGTCCTGTCATAGCAGAAAGCGAGGACTGTGGATCGTACGGTGTACCCCAACAAATATTGAACACCATCTCAAAATTACCAGATTTCATTTTATCACGGTAAGACTGTTCTTCTTCACCATGAATATCAAGCTTAACACCAATCTTCAAATATTCAGATTGTAAATATTCTGCAATGCTTTTCTCAGTTACACTATCACTATTATACAAAAGCTCAACCTCAAGCTTTTGACCTTCTTTTTCTAACACACCATCAGAACCTTTAACCCAACCTGCTTCACTAAGAATAGTTTCTGCTTTTGCGGCATCATAAGTAAATGGTTCAAGTTCAATATCACAATACGGAACTGTTTTTGCATAAAGCGTTTCTGCAACAGGCTCTAAACCATAAAAAACACCATCTGAAATTGCTTGTTTGTTTGTAGCATAAGATAAAGCATAACGAACATTTTCATCCTTCAAAATATCATTTGTCGTGTTCATAACGATCTGTCTTGTTGATGTAGGCTCTGACAGAGCAACACTAAAATCTTCGCTATTTTCATAGTTTTGAAGTGCATCTGCATCAAGCATATTCTTACCAAAAATCAAATCGATTTCGCCTTTTTCCAAAGCCATAATTCTTGTTTGGTTATCCGGAATAACCTTAACAGTAATTGTTTTAATTGCAGGTTTTTCGCCCCAATAATTTTCATTTCTTTCAAATACAGCATATTCATCTGTCACAAAATCAGCAAGTACGTATGGACCAGTACCAATGTAGCCATTAACACCATCTTTCGTACTACCATCTTGCATCGCTTTTGGAGAAATCATTGCAAACGGACGAACCATGGACAATTCTGTTAGCATTGGGTAATAAGACGCAGAAAGATGCATCACAAACGTATTCGCATCCGTCGCCTCTACACTTTCAAGAACAGTCATCATAGTCAGCCACACATGGCGGTCTACATTTTCAATGATTGCCTTGAAATTTGCTTCGATTGCATATGCATCACAAATCTCACCGTCGGAAAAGGTAACACCTTCTCTGATATGGAACGTATACGTCTTACCATCCTCAGAGATTTCCCAACTTTCTGCCAAAGCACCTTCAAATCCACCTTCTACCATATCAATCAAACCATCATAAAGAATATTTTGTGCATACATCTCACCTGCATATAAATGCGGATTTAAGTCACGAATATCTCTATAATTTACAAAATTCAAATCTTCTTTTACCACCTGTGCACTGTCTTGTGCAGCAGTGTCAGTCTCCCCCGAAGTACAACCAGCAAGCATAGATACCGCCATCGTTGTAGCTAGTGCAACGGACAATATTTTTTTCATAAACCAAGTACCCCCTATTTTCAATAAATTAAGTTGTCTAATGTCTTAAATTCCCTCCAAATCTTCTACTATTATAACATAGTTAGTCATTGCTAACTACTAAGGAATAGTTAGAGGTGTATATAACCAAAAGTTATACATACCTCTGAAAACACTCTAAAAAATCCATGGCAATTTTGCTTATTATCGCAGACTTATTTTTAATATAACCTAAAGTCAAACGCTTTTCACCTTCAATGCTTTTTATCTTAGCAACACGTTTGATATCATTAAAATGAATACCTAAATAACACAAATCCGTTTTATCCAATATTTGATTAACAAGATGGTCACTATTTGTCAGTACCCTATCATCAAAATAAGCTACATCAATCTCGCTTAAACTAACATAATCAAAATGATGTTCTACCGAGAAAAAATCTCGTACACCTCTAATATATTTTAGTTCCGACAATTCTTTCACGGAAATGACGTCACCCGATTGATTTAATTCGTTTTGTGCCCCCACGTATACACACAATTCACTCTCTTTTAAAGGCACAAATTCCAGATGCTTATGTGCTAAAATATGTTTAAATGCCATTTCCTGTTTTGGACTAATATACAAAATACCTAATTCACAAACACCTTTATACACAAAATCAATAATATCCTGAACGGATCCTTCTTGATACTCTAAACAAATTGTATCCTTTTGTTCCGTATAAAAATCTGCCAAAGCAGTTGATATCAATTTACTAGGGTAGGAAGATATCGTTAATCTAACCTCTTGTGTATCTTGCATTGTATTTTTTGCTATATCAACCTGCCTTAAAATATCCTTGGCATAATGATAAAATCGTTCTCCATGCATTGTTAGTTTTAACCCTCTACTAGATCGTTCCAATAACTTCTGGTTGAGTTCCTTTTCCAAAAGTCCAATAGACTTACTAATTGCAGGCTGTGATGTATACAACTTTTCTCCGGCTTTATAAAAACTCTTTTCTTCCACAGAAACCACAAAGTATTCTAACTGTCTAAATTCCATAATTTTCTCCTAAATAAATAATTTTTAGAACAAAAAGGTTGCTGACAAATATACAGCAACCTTTTTTATTACAGAGATTTATTTATTTACAATTACACCCGTGATGCTCCTTATTGTCATGTCCACCATTGCATTTTCCGCCTGAAGGACAACCGATGCATTGCACACCACTTTTTTTCGCTTTCACGATATAACCAACCGCTGCCAATATGATCACTGCAACAATTCCTAAAACGATGTAATCCATACCCATTCACCTCTTATGCTTGTATCGTTTTATTATTATCTAACTTATAAGCATCCACCTTACTGTTGCCCTGTTTAACCAAATAAGCTGTGATGGCAAAAATACCAATCACTGCAACCAATCCAGGGACAAATCCTGAACCTACAGCACCTGTTGTAATGAGTGTTCCGATCTGGTATACCAAGAAAGAAACAACATACGCTGTGCCAAACTGCAATGCAATACCACCTAGTAACCATTTTCTATCCTGCATTTCTGAGTTCATAGCACCAATTGCTGCAAAGCAAGGAGGTGTATACAAGTTAAACATCAAGTATGACAATGCTGCTACAGAAGTAAGACCCATAATAGAAGCTACATCACTAGCCCCACCAACAAGCGCCAATTCTTCTGTATCAATAAAGTTTGTAATGCCATAAACAACTGCTAAAGTACCAACAACATTTTCTTTTGCAATAAAACCTGTAATTGCAGCAGCCGCAAGCTGCCATACACCAAACCCAAGAGGAATAAGAAGAATTGCAAACGGACTTGCAATAGACGCCAAGATAGATGTTGCTTCTGCACCTTCTTCAACAACCTG
>JBKEAS010000182.1:0-2416 GCA_047972635.1 Anaerotignum sp. | reverse complement strand
GCTTCGCGATTCCTGAGCCAGGCATAATATCCTGTTCGCTCAATTTTCAGAATTTCGGCCCACTTCGCCACAGGGTACTCGGGGTTACCCTGTATAAATCGATATCTTACTTTTGGTGAATTGCGAAGTAGACCGCTGCTTTTTTTAACATGTCACGCTCTATTCTGGCCTCGGCAAGCTGCCTTCGCAAATCCCTGTTTTCTTCTTCAAGCGTGGCGAATTTCGTCTTGTCACCATCAGCGGTATATTTCCGCCGCCAGTTGTATAGCAGATTTTTGTGAATACCTAAATCGTCTGCTATCTCCTTCACCGATTTTGGGCTTGCATACGATAACTTGACCGCATTCTTCTTGAAGTCATCGTCGTATTTCTTCCTGTATTCTCCCATTCCTCCGCCTCTGATTTCTGAGCGTTCTTTCGCTCTTTCCATCTTAGCAGATTGTCTAAAATTCTAACACACTCCCAAGTAGTGTAAACACAAAAAACCACCATATAAAGCATTTGTACGCAATTTATGGTGGTTAAATATTAAATATTAATTTTGTCTTTAAGTGAATTTCCCTTTGTTCAATTTGCAATATTGCCAATTATTTATTCAAACTTGAACAATTCATTTATTGGAACATTTAAAACATTAGAAATGTCCATAGCTAGTTGTAGAGAAGGGTTATATGCTCCCTTTTCTAACCTTATGATTGTTTCACGCCTAACATCAACAAAATCTGCTAACTCTTGTTGACTAATTCCTTTTATAAGCGATATTCTTTTACATTTGAAATTAATTTTTTCTTCATTTGCATATCATTTTGGAAAGCATAAATAATATAAATGATAAAAAAAAATAACGTATAAAATAAATTACTTTTTTATAGTGAAATTTTAAACAAATAAGATTATTTAATCAAAACAAAGCAAAAAATGATTTGTTTTTACTAGATTTTTCTATAAATGTCTTTCGTACAAGTACATATATGCGAATTTACAAAAAAAATGTCCGTCGATTGAGAACTGATTTTCATTTTTCTATTGACTTTGTATAAAAAGGTCATATATAATTGCATTATGAATACATAAGGAATTTATTCAATATTTTGTAAGAATAAAAAAGTTGTGGGAAGGGGGGGTTATACTTGATAAATTCGTTTGATATTATCGGTCCAATCATGATAGGACCATCCAGTTCTCATACGGCTGGAGCTGTTCGTATTGGCAAATATGCACGTTCTATTTTGGGCACACCTCCTGTTTTGGCTGTTATTCGTTTTAGCGGTTCCTTTGCCAAGACATATAAAGGGCATGGCACTGATAAAGCGGTTATTGCAGGTATCTTGGGAATGGAAACTGACGACGAGCGGATACGCACTAGTTTTACAGTTGCGCAGGAAGAAGGATTGGCGTTTACTTTTGAAGAGACTGAAATAGATGGTGCACATCCAAACACGGCAGAAATTATCCTAAATGATGCCGATGGAAAAAAGGTGCGTATTCAAGGTGCATCTATTGGTGGTGGTAATATCGTCATTAACCAAATTAATGATACGCCAACTGCCATTTCAGGGAAGTCAGATACGCTTATTATTCCACATGAAGATGTGCCAGGAATGATTGCAGTGGTGACAAATATTCTTGCTGATTATGATGTAAATATTCATGGATTTTCGCTTTGCAGGGATCATAAAGGTGGGACAGCAGTTATGACAATAGAAATTGACGGAAATATTGGAAAAGATATCAATGAAGTTATTTTAAATCAGCCACATATTCTGGCATCTACGGTTTTAAAGGCTATTTAATTTTAAGTGTGTATGAGAGCATGATTTTGATCATGTTATGAATATAGACTAAAATAAGGAGGTGTTAAAATTGAAATATGATTCTTTGGCGATTTTGGTGGAAAATGCACAAGCGCAAAATATTCCTTTGTGTAAATTAATCTTAAAAGATCAAGCAGAGATAACAGAAACAGAAGAAACGGCATTGTTTGAAAGTATGAAGCGTTCTTTGGACGTGATGAGAGAATCTGTGGAGACAGGCTTGGATCCTGACAAGCGCTCTGCCAGCGGCTTAACCGGTGGGGATGCGTTTAAGATGAAAAAAGTTGTAGGTGAAAATAAGAATATTTGCGGTAAAATTTTTGGAGAAGCCATGGTAAAAGCCCTTGCTGTATCGCAAACGAATGCTTGTATGGGCAGAATTGTTGCGGCACCTACAGCCGGAAGCTGTGGTATTTTGCCTGCTGCATTAATTACAATATCTGACGAGAGGAACATTCCCAATGACGAGGTTGTAATGTCTTTGTTTACTGCATCTGCAGTAGGTATGGTGATTGCCAATAAAGCAAGTATAGCTGGAGCAGAAGGTGGATGTCAGGCTGAATGTGGTGCGGCAAGTGCCATGGCAGCAGCAGCTTTGGTGG
>JBKEAS010000166.1:0-6503 GCA_047972635.1 Anaerotignum sp. | reverse complement strand
ACCGTATGAAAACGTCTTTCTAAGTAGTGGGCAATACGTTCTCTTAAAGCCGGCAATCCTAAATTTGCCGTATAACGTGTTCTTCCTTCTACAAGCAACTCTATCGCTGCCTCTCTTACGTGCTTGGGCGTTTTAAAATCCGGTTCCCCTACACCCAACGATACCACGTCTGACATAGTTGCAACGACATCAAAAAATTTTCGTATGCCCGAAGGCGGTAAATCTTCCACTTGCTTTGCCACAAATTTTCTCATTCTAATCAGCCTTTCTCTTTTGTCAGATCTATTCTTATAAAAATTTCACTTGATACAATTCATCACTTTTTGGCTCATCCAACAATCTTTTTTCTTGAGTTTTTCCGCTAATGCCTTCAGAGACTGTAACCACGATACGCTCTTTTGGCGTCATTTTACCTATAATTGCTGCTTCAATTCCATTTTCCAACAATTCTTTTACCAATCCCTCGCCGTCATCCGTCGTAATAATCATTGTTCCGCTAGAAATCAAACGCAAAGGGTCTATGTTTGCATTCTCACAAATAATCTTTGTTTCTGCTTTTAGAGGAATGTGATCTTCCCAAATCTCAACGCCTATTTCAGAACACGACGCAACTTCCCAAACTGCACCCAAAATTCCACCTTCGGTAGCATCATGCATGGCTGTTGCTCCATGCTTAAATGCGATTTTCGACTCTTTTTCTACTGAAAGAAAATCCTTCATCTCTTGTGCAGCCTGTATCACTTCTAATGGTATTTTGTTTGCCAGTACCGCTTCATGCTCTTTTGCAATAATCGCAGTTCCTTCTAGGCCAGCCCATTTCGTCATAACCACATCTTGTCCAACTTTCGCACCACCTGTTTGAATAAGTTGTCGCTTTTGTGTCTTTCCAATAACAGTCACAGAAACAATCGGCTTACAGACAGCATCTGTCACTTCCGTATGTCCACCAAGAATTTCAATCCCAAGCTCGTCAGCACCCTTTAATGCACCTTGCATAATTTCATTTAAAACATATTCTTCGCTACCCTCGGGCAACAAAATAGTCAATAATATTCCAATCGGCTCTGCGCCAGCAGAATAAATATCGTTACAATTCACCTGCACAGCCAAATAGCCAATATCGTTCTCTGTCCCCGTAATCGGATCGGTAGAAAGCACGCATAATTCTCCTTGCAAATCAACCACCGAACAGTCCTCGCCTGTTTTTGGACGGACTAAAATATCTGTTCGCTTAACGCCTTTATTCCGAATAGGATCCATAACAATCATTTCCAACATTTCTGATGGTATTTTCCCAATTTTGAACATCTATTCTCAATCCTTTCATACAGAAAGTACCCCTGAAGTTTAATTGTTTCAGAGGTACCTTTTTTACGCGCCTTTTTTCATATTCTTACTCCGCATCCGTCACAAAACTGGGTTCTTGCGGAACAGGTACAAAAGCCGCCTGGGCTTCAACCTCTACCTTTTTTTCTTCTGGCTTTTTCGTCCCAACCGTCACCTCGTCAGCAACAGCACGATACGAAGAACTGCTAAACCAATCATTGCTAGTTTGCTTACCATCTTGTAGGATCTTCTTATAAACAGACACCTTTGCTCCCGTTCTGCCTTTATGAGTAACTTCTCTCTCGCCCTCTGGTTTCTTATCGTCTTCTGTTACAATTTCTTCTGGCTTTGGAATAGTCGCCTCATACACAGTTTCAAAAGCAACCTCTCTGCCTGCTTCATGCACCTCGTAACCATATATATTTACTTGTAACACACCATCATACGCATACGTTTCCAGATAAATAGGATGTCCTGTGTTATTTTTAATTTTCAAATCTTTATAATAATCTGCAATGGCTGCGTCACGCCCCAAAGGTACGTACCCAACAGTCATAGAATGTGGATGTCTTTCTACAATCTCTAATTCAGCAAAAATTGCCGCATTATAAAGCGTAGATGTAATCTGACAAACGCCACCACCCATTCCAGCCTCAACCTTGCCGTTCACATATACCCCTGCATCACGGTATCCTCGTGCATAAGTCTGGTCTCCCAAACCTTCTGAAGCGGAAAACACCTCACCATCTGCAATAATTGTTCCATTTAAGTAATTGCAACCTACTGTCAAATTTGTGTTTCTGTTTTTGTCATAAGCAGTATATTTTGTAGAAAAAGAACCAATTAAATCTGTTACATATTGATTGTCCTCATACGTGATTTTAGGTTCTGTCAAATTAGCCACAATCCCCGCTCTTCCGCTTTCCATTGTCGCAATCACAGTATCTACATTCAGCATGGTACTCTCTACGTCAAGCTCACGGCCCTTTGCCTCTTTCCCAACTATAAACTGCCCATTGCTTCTCTCAAGTGTACTGTTTTTCGCCACTTGATTAAATTCTCCAGCCACTTCAATTAACTTATCTTGCATCTTCATATCATCATAGCTAAAGTTCAATGGTATTTCCTGCCCATCTTTAATCAAAGTGATGATTGCAGCCTCGTTTTCCTCAAGTGTACCTGTTCTGCCAAAATTATATGCCGCCTCAACTGCTTCTTCCACGTCAAACCCAGCACCAATATCTTCAAACGAATACGACCATTCTTCGGCCTCATAGTAAAGTGTTATTTTTTTTCCAGAAATATCTTTACCATGGGTGTGAATTAAAGTATCTATCGCCTCTTCTTTGCTTAATCCGCCAACATCAATGCCGTCAATGCTCACGCCTTGATAGATACCACTTTGTGCCAAAATTTCTTTCACTTTTTGATTTTGCATATATCCATAAGCAAAATATCCGCAACATAAGCATAAACTTAAAACTGCCAAGCCCAGAAAAACACCTTTTGCTTTTCCCGTCTTTCCTAATTTATCCTCCACTTGTTCTTCCATCCATACTCCCCCCAGACGTAACCTCTTTCCTTTATAAATCAATCATTTCCATTATAATATCATAAACACATTTCCAATAAGCTTTCATTAAAAAACTTTTTTGCAAAAATAAAATTCCATATACAAAAATACCCCATTAATTCATCAATGGTTGCATTTGCAAAACAGCCAATAAATCTATCATAACGGACTATTTTTTAAATTACAATAAAAATCCACATATTCATGTAGTATTTTTTCAAAAAATAGTTTTTTTCTAACCTCTACGCTTTTTTTCTTGCTTGTGCAACCTTAGCAACCGTATTTTGAATATTTTCTTCCATACGTTCTTCCCCACCCAAAAAGTTCGCTATCCTTGCAGTTTCTTGCACGCTCGGACATTTTATATACGCATATCAACCCCAAAAGAAATGCAGCAATAAAATCCAAACAATATAATATTTCACTTCGAATAAAAATATAACTTTAGACATCACAATAACGGCAAGTCCAATTAGACTTGCCGTCAACAAAAACCAAATATTTTTTTGCAGTAACTCTCCTAAAAATAGTTTCCTTCTAAGCTTAGCCAACTGGATTTGCAATCTGCCCCTTTCTTACGCCTCGCCTTTGATTTGTTGATCTGCCTTATTTTTTGTTTTTTTATTGTTCTGCTTACGTTCACGAACAGGGTCAAGCAGTCCCGTCGCCAGTAAAATAAAAATAGAACCCACAATAAGTTGAAAGATGATATGCAATAACCAGAGGTTATTCGTTGTCCAGAACAAAATTTCATTTTTCGTGTCTTGGCTGCTACTATAAAACAAGTCTTGAAATATACCAAAACCTACTTGACTATCAATAAGTGAAAGAAATCCAGCTCCAGGGTTTGGAATAAGCTTTAACAACATCGTAAGCGTTGACGCCTCATCATATCCATTCACCATCATCGGCAAAAACACCCAAATCAAAGTACCAAAACATAATACACCTATAAAAATATAAACCAACATGATGGAAACTACGGTTCTTTTATAAATACAAGAAAAAAATACAGACACCCCACCAATCATGTAGGATGTTGTCAATGTAAAACAAATCACCATCAATAACGAACCTACACTCAAGCTACCAAAATAAAATACAATTGAAAATATTGGCAATGTGCTAATAACAAGTAGCAATACAAATGCCATGGAAGATAATAACTTTCCGATTACAATAGAAAATGGCGAGAGCTTTGTTACCAGTAGCAAGTCCAGCGTCTGCCGTTCTCTCTCTCCGCTAATGCTGCCTGCCGTCAAAGCCGGTACAGAAAAGGCAACCAAAGCCATTTGTATCATCGCTAAAGTTGCATATAGATACAGCACCTCCTGTGGGTCAAAAGTAAAGTTATATGAACCATTTATACTCGAATAGAAAAAAATCGCAACTCCAATTGTCAGCATAATCAAATAAAACGACAAAATGGCATAGTTTTTCCAACCACGCAATGAAGTAATCATTTCTCTCCTTAACACTGGGTTCATCATACGCTTTCACCTCCAGTTACCTGCATAAACAATTCTTCCAGATTCCCCTCTTTTTCTCTAAAGCCAACCAAAGGAATATCCGCCACAATTAATTCCTTTACAACATGAGCCAATTGTTCATCTGTCCCCGTAAAATCAAAATCAACATCTTTTGCATTTTCCATGATAGATGAAACAAAAGGTTGCTCTTTTAAAATTTGAACCATTTTTTCCATCTGTCCAAGCGGTTGCACATGGATCGTTCTCTTTTGTGTCAGCTTATGCATAATTTCTTGAACAGAACCTTGTGTTGCCAATTTTCCGTGATTGATAATACAAACCTCCGTACACATTTCTGCAAGTTCCGGAAGTATATGCGAGCTAATGATGATGGTTTTCCCCATTTTTTGAAGTTGTTTCAACACTTCTTTCATCTCGACCCTAGCCCTAGGGTCAAGCCCCGAAGCCGGCTCATCCAATATCAAAAGCTCAGGGTCATGCACCAGGCTACGTGCCAAGCAAAGTCTCTGCTTCATTCCACGAGAAAGCAAATCAACATAGCTGTCTTTTTTATCCGACAAATGAACAACCTCTAACAAATTATCAATAATGGCTTGACGATCTTTATAAGCTATTCCATAGGTGCCCGCATAGAAATCCATGTATTCCGTCACCTTCAAATTATCATAAACACCAAAAAAGTCAGGCATATATCCGATTTTTTCTCGTAACGCACGAGGATTTTTTGTCACATCAACCCCGTCAATCACAACGCTGCCACTCGTTGCATTTAATAGCCCTGCCATAATTCGCATGGTGGTCGTCTTACCTGCGCCATTTGGTCCAATAAAACCGCAAATTTCACCCTTTTCCACCGAGATCGAAAGACGATCCACAGCCGTAAAATTCCCATACATTTTAACCAATTCCTTAATCTCAAGCAAGCAAGCCACCCCCTTCAATGTATAGCCTAGGAACTTCTGTTTCTGCATTTCCAACCACATGAATAGAAGCCTTAATCAAATTATTTTCGTCAACATAGTTTTCAGCAGCAATTGGCTCCGCCAAATTAACAGTATCCCATTGTTGCGTTTTCCTATTATACACCTTTACATTTTCGGATACAGTATAGCTGTACTTCCCATCTCCATAAAATTCTATCGTGTCTAGGTATACATCCGTTGGTATTGTGTAATCAATCTCTAAGATGGTGTCCTCAAAAGAATAAACAGTTTTCCTAGAAGCATCCTCATACAAGTCATAATTCCCCTCGCCCTCAATCATACCATTAATTCCAATACGAAACGCTTCTTGTTTTGACAAATCCAACACAATGTTTTGATAGTACATTGTTAGGCTGTTTTCTGAAACTCGTTTTCCGTTTAGTTTCATTTCGCCCTCTATCACCGAGACATCACTATACCCAAAAAAACCAATTGGTAGTGCGTAACCGCTAGCTTCCTTAGGATACACTTGCCCAAGCAAATCATGTTCCAGATAAGATGCATATGCCTCTTTACGTGTCATCTCTGCGCTATTCACTTTTTCTCTAATTTCATCATACTGACGATATTGGTCATAAGTGCGTGCATTTTCCTTAGACACCTCATCCATACCAACTGTCACTTGCATTGTTCCTCCGGCACCCAAAGCATCAAATTCATATCCGTATCCATCTAACCACAATACAAATTTGTAAAAATCAACATTTGTATTGTTTACAATTTCGCCAACAAATTTGTCGCCTTGCAACGTAACATTGCTTTCAACGCTACCACCCATATCTAAGTTTTTTTGTGCTGTAAACTGCTGTAAACCCCAACTTGGCGTCTCATGGAATACGATCTGGGTCGTATCCCCCGATAGAATACGATACATACATTTTTCCTGTTGTGCATCAACAAAATTTCCCCCGTAATAATCATACACCTCGATATTCGTCGCCAATTTTTCCTCAGCCGTAATGATCAGATCTCCCTTTGCAGACGATTTTGCCGCCACGCCGATCTTGGCTTTGGCCACATTAGAACCCTCTTGCATTTGAACATAGCTTACGGTATTAATTAGTCCATTTTTATAAGCACTGCCCCTAGTCATAAAAAACATCAATCCCATAAAAGCAAAAGAAAGAATAG
>JBKEAS010000152.1:0-2882 GCA_047972635.1 Anaerotignum sp. | reverse complement strand
TTTATGTCTGCAGGTGTCGTATATATGAATTTACATAAGTTGAACTTAAACGAAATAAGAGGATGGGGGAAAGATAAACCTTTATTGAAATTTATTTTCCTCTCTGGTGTGTTGGGGATTACTGGTATCCCTCTTTGGAATGGTTATATTAGTAAAACTTTAATTCATGAAAGTATTGTAGAGTACATTGTTATATTACAAGACGCAGGTCAGTCTGCTTTGTATATGCAGATTGTAGAGTGGTTGTTCTTATTTTCTGGTGCTTTAACCTTGGCATACATGACAAAAATTTTTGTTGCTGTATTTGTGGAAACAAATCCGAACCAAGATGAATGGCACACACAAAATGAAGGACCCTATATGAATAAACTTTCTGCCATAACTTTAACGGTGGTTGCGATTGGTGTGCCTATTTTAGGGATGTTTCCACATCAAACAGCCGAAAAGATTGCAGAGCTAAGTTATGACTTTATGGGTGCACATGCACCTGAGCATGCGGTACATTACTTCGCGTGGGTTAATTTAAAGGGTGCGGTTATAACTTTAATTCTTGGGGCATTGGTCTATTTCTTATTTATTAGAACGGTATTGATGGCAAGAGATGAAAATGGGGTTAAGGTCTATGTTGATCGTTGGCCAAGTGCATTAAGTCTTGAGGATAGGATATATCGCCCTGTGCTACTAAAAGTCTTGCCATTTATTGGCGGTTTTATTGCCCGTATGCTTGGATCGCTTACCGACGGGATTATATCTATTTTACGAATTTTTATTTTCAATGATGACGGTGGTCGCGTTGTGCCACCTGAGGATCAATTTTTTTCAACTTACCACGATACCAATACCGAAAAAGTGGTATATGGTGAAGGATTTGCAAAAAGCTTGTTGACAATAGGTATTGGTCTTGCGGTTGCAATGTTATATATTTTAGTTTGATGCTATAAAAAGCCTGTATTGTTTATTGTTAGAAAATAAGCAAGATGGGCTTTTTTTTGTGGGGGAAGGCTATGAGAAAGGATCTTACTTTAATTGACAGATAGTCATGAAAAGGTTAAAATATAACTATATATTGTTTAGAGGAGTTAAAATATGAAAATAATCAGAGTATTTTTGGTATTAGTAGTTTGCATATTTTTTGCAAGCGGATGTGTAGAAAAAAGAGAACAGGCACAGCAGATGATTGAAAAATATTCGGAAGATGATTTGCATGAAATGACGACCTTTGCGATGGATACTATTATGCAATTTACAATATATGATGAAAATGGAGAACAGTTTTTAATCGATGCTGAGCAAGAAATTCGAAGATTGGAAAGGTTATTTTCTGTGACGATAGAAGAAAGTGAAATTTCTAACTTAAATCAGAATGCCGGACAAGGCTCTATTGCTGTTTCTGAAGATACGTTTAAAATATTGCAAAGAGGAAAGGAAATAGGAGAGCTTACCAATCAATCTTTTGATATTGCTATATCGCCTATTGTAAAGGCATGGGGTTTCACGACGGATGCCCAAAAGCATGTCCCTGCAGAGGAAACCATAGAAAATTTATTGCTTTTAACAAATGCTGATGATTTGGTTTTGGATCAAGACGAAACGACTGCGGAGTTGTTGCAGGTGGGCATGGCTGTTGATTTAGGTGGGATTGCTAAGGGATATACTTCGGACACCATTACAGCGTTGTTAAAAGAAAAAGGTGTGACTAGTGGACTTTTTTCACTAGGTGGGAACATTTCAGCCATAGGCACAAAACCAAATGGAGATAAATGGAAGATTGCTATAGAAAATCCCATTGATGCAAATGATTATGTAGGTCTTTTGGAAGTGGAGGATACATCTGTAATCACTTCTGGAGGATACCAACGATATTTTGAAGAAAATGGAAAACGATACCATCATATAATTGATTCTAAAACGGGGTATCCTGCTAATAGCGGTTTGATTTCTGTTACCATAATATGTGACGATGGCGCAAAAGCTGATGGATTATCAACGGCACTATTTGTTATGGGATTAGACCAAGCAGTTGATTTATGGCGAAGTAGTACAGGTTTTGAATGTGTTTTTATAACTGAGGATGGGAAAGTTATTGCCACAGAAGGTGCAGCAGACTTTTTTACCTTCGAAGGTAGAGATAATGATTTTGTTTACGAAACTATTAAAAAATAAGGAGGAATAATGATGAACAAGGTGAAAGAATTTTTAAACAGTTACGTTATAGAATTTGATTGGAAGGATATGGCGATTTTTAAGATTTGTTTGGCTGCTTTTGGGGTAATGATCGGTATTTCTTTACCAAAAGAAAAGAAAAACTGTATTTTAGCCATTAGTAGTGCAATTTATGCTGTGACATTTGCAATTATCGTATCCAGATTGGTTGGGATTGAATGTCCATTTTGTGAAAGAGAAGATGACTTTTTAGATTGGGATGATGAGGAAGAAGAAGGCTTTGTTATGAAAATTTCTACAGAAGAATAATCCTTCTAATCACTGATCAATAGAGCCCGTTGCGTTTGCATCGGGCTTTTTATATTGAAAAAGTGGTCAAGCAGTTTTACACAAAAAAAAATCAAATATTACTGTAAAAAATGAAAAAAATAGGTTGTTATTTTAATAGCCTTCGGATATCATAATATATAGATAAATATCTATGTGTTATGAGTGAGGGAAAGTAAAGTGAATATATATGAAGAAAATATACACAAAATTAAAGCATTAGCAGATATTAATCGAATTATGATAGTGGATATGTTGTCTTGTGGAGAGTTATGTGCCTGTAAAATACTTGAGAAATTTAATTTTACACAACCTACACTGTCTCATCATATGAAGATTTTGAGTGAAGCGAAAATTGTTACACTTAGACGAGAAGGGAAAAATACATATTA
>JBKEAS010000129.1:0-3301 GCA_047972635.1 Anaerotignum sp. | reverse complement strand
GCTCTTTACATCTAAAATTTATTCTCTATTTCCGAAATATTTGTTAGCTTTATTTATCTTCAGCCTCAATATCAGTGAGTTTGCCAGAACTATTTTCCGTCAAAGTTACGTAGCAATCATCACCTTCATCTTCACAATCGTTTAAGAAATCCTTTAAACCAGACAAATCATCGCCATAGTCATCCTCATCATAACTGCTACTTAAATCATAAGTAACATCCACGCCACTCGCCGTATACCATGTATACGTATTGCTTCCGCTTTCAATGACTATTTTACCACTTGAAGTAGATACACTCACCAAGTATCCTTTTAAAGGTGCGATATCTACATCATCTTCATCCATAACTTCCGCAACAACTTTTGTCACTTCGTCATCAGAGTCTAAGGAAAGTGTTACATAAATAACCTCATCACTAGCCAAATCGTCCAATTCATCTTGCAGGTCATCTATGCTGCTGCTAGAACCGTCCAATCGAATGGATAGGGAACTTGCAAAATCAAAATTCTCTGTACCAGAGCTTGTTTTAATTGTGATATCATTATCGTCAAGGCTGCTCAAAACACCTTCTTCTGTGTCAACCGTCTCTCCAATAAGCTCTGCCTCGATCTTGGTAACATCATTGCTACTGTTTAATGTCAAAGAAATTTCAATTTCTTCATCATTATCAAGTGCATCTTCAAAAGCAGCATCAAGTTTAGACACAGTAGAACTTGTGCCATCAATTTTCACCGTTACATCTTCATCAATATCATAGTCATAATCCACACCAACGGCACGAATTGTGATTTCATCCTTGCTAGGTTCGATATTCTTTAAAAGACCATCTGTTGCCTCTGTATTTTCAGCGATAATTTCATCTACATCACCATCGCTATTAAAGTCCAGCTCCACCTGAAATTCATAATCATAATCATCATATCCATCTTTAAAGGTTGAAAAAGAAACTGTCTTTCCATCAATCGTTACAGTAGGGCTATCCAAATCATACTCATATGTTTTACCACTTACCGAAACCTTAATTTTAGAGGAGCTCAAGCTTACTAGCGTGCCATCTGACAAAGAGCTATTTTTGGTTGTCGCTACAATTCCTGTAACCATATCATAGCGGTCAACTTCCAAAGCAATCTGATATTGTGTATCCTCATATTTACTCATCAAGGAAGATACCGTACTACTCTTACCATCAATCTTTACCGTTACGCTATTATCAAGGTCATAATCGTAAGTTTCGCCACCAGAGCTTAACTGCAACCGATAACTATTGATAAATTTCAAGGTACCATGTGTTTCATCTTCCATAAAAGTGATGTCAATATCTGTAACATAGCCCTTACTATCTAATTTTAGCGTTACTGTATAATTGTTATCACTATACTCTTTCAAAAGCGTTGAAAACAAGACTGATTGACCATCATAGTCGATATCAATTTCATCCTCAGAAAGTGGGTAATCATATTCTTTGCTACCAACTTTAATTGTGATTTTTGAGTAGCTCAAATATGTGATATCACCAGTAAGTGGGTTCTCATCGCTATACATTGCTTCGATTTTTGTAACATAGCTTGAAGTGTCAAAAGTTAGAGTTACATCAAATTCGTAATCATCCATTGCGTCCATCAGCGAGGATACACTGGACTTTTTATCGCCAACGGTAACTGATACATCGCTATCAAGGCGATATTCCTTTTCGCTTGATCCATCTTTTACTGTAATTCTACTCGTTGTCAAATCCTCTAGCGGATAAGTTTCTTGTGTATTAATACCCGCAACGGAATTGCTGATTACAACTGTTTTTAAATCCTCACCACTATAAGTAATGGTTACGGTATCGCCTACACCGATATCTTTCAATTCCACTGTTTCACTTTGATAAGTTACCTTTGTTGTAGCCTTTTCGCCGAATAAGTTTAAACCTGCGCCTGTACTTGTTTTCATGCTAAGGAAAATATCCCCGTTGCTTAGCACCATACTGTTTACCACTGTGCCTGTTGCCGTACCAGCAGTCGGTGTTGTGGTTGTTGTGCTTCCATTTAACATATCGTACGTTTTCACAGATAGTACTGCAATTTCTGCACGATTGATTTTTGCACCAGGATTAAAGTTATTCTCCGTATCCCCAACCATAATATTTTTACTATTTAACAATGCCAAATAAGGCACAGCAGTGCTTGAAATTTTAGCTTTATCTGCATAAGATAGTGTCGCACTGGTGTCTACTGTGTAAACAGTAGCTAGCGCCTTGCCAAAAATCACGCCCACTTCTTCTCTCGTTGCATTTTGCGTGCCACTTTTTAGCTTAGATAGGTCATTGCTTGTGATAATTCCCGTCTCCAATGCATACACAGTCGCATTAT
The DNA here is from genome assembly GCA_047972635.1 of Anaerotignum sp. Lineage (GTDB taxonomy): Bacteria > Bacillota > Clostridia > Lachnospirales > Anaerotignaceae > Chakrabartyella. The sequence continues at coordinate 943 of JBKEAS010000129.1, read as the reverse complement.
ACGCCCATGTCGGAATATTATAAGCACTCATAACGGGTGTCCATTTGGTAATGTTTGCCGTTGAAACATCACTTTTTGTATATACTTTCATAATGGAATAAATCAACTGCAAAGACTCACATAACGTCACGTTATTTCTTGGTTTGCAATATTTACTTCCGTTTTCGTCATACCCATTCATCAAGCCCAAAGACTGTGCTTCATCAATAAACTGTGCTGCTGCCGGCCAAGGTACATTGCCTATATCCGCAAAGACAGAACCAAAAGCAGTTACGCCCATGCTCCCCAAAGCCAGAGGGATCGTTAAGACCATTGCCAATAATTTTTTCATAAGTAAATGCCCCCATTCAACCTATTCTACCACTTAATTATACTTAAAACGAACCAAGGTCCGATATTTGAGTCTTTATCATTATAACATAATTATCCATAAAAATCTTTGCAAAATCTTTAAGTTTTTATTTTCCGTCTTCTTTTGTGCGAATAATATGCAGATATTCTGCTTTTTTACGCTCATACTCATGAGAAGAAATATGCGTTTTCTTCTCATTTAGTAAATCATAAATTGTACCTAGCATTACCTTTGTTGCAGTCACATAGCAATTTTCATCATCCACCACGTGGAAAAAATCATCATGAAACCGCCCCCCAATCCCCGAAAATCCGAACTGTATGGTAGGTATCAAATAACTCAAATCACCCACATCGCCAGACGCCCCAGAAACAGGATTGTAAACAATTTCGTCCGCATTACAAAACGCCAACATATTTTTTTCTACATAAGCATTCAATTCGTCAGATTGTTGCAAAGGTAAATATCCGGGTGTATTTATAATTTCACATTCCAACTCCAAAGCTTTGGCACAGTGTTGCACGCACCCATCTACCCTATTGCAAGCATCAAATAATGTTTCATTGTCATTTGCTCTAATATATGTTTCCA
>JBKEAS010000107.1:0-2232 GCA_047972635.1 Anaerotignum sp. | reverse complement strand
AAAACCGGTGCAACGATGGAAATTATTCCGAAGCAATTGTTTTCTTTCCCTATGAAACTTATGGAATACTTAGAAGAAAAACAAATCAACTACATTGATTGGGTGCCTTCGGCATTTTGCATTGTAGCCAATACGGGTACGTTAGAAAAAATTGCTCCGAAAAGTTTGAAAAAAATCGCTTTTTGCGGTGAAATCATGCCCACAAAGCAGTATAATATGTGGCGAGCAAAATATCCCGATGCCTTATTTGCAAATATTTATGGACCAACAGAAGCAACGGTGGATTGCACGTATTATATTGTTGACCGAGAATTTGCAGACGATGAACCTTTGCCGATTGGATATCCTTGCAGAAATACGGACATATTTATATTAAACGGCGATAAATTAGCAAAAGCGGGAGAAACGGGAGAGCTTTGTATTCGAGGAAGGTGCCTTGCACCCGGATATTACAATAATCCGGAAAAGACCGAGGAGGCTTTTATTCAAAATCCACTTAACCCCTATTACGTAGAAAAGATTTATAAAACGGGAGATGTGGCGAAATATAATGAATATGGTGAGATTGTTTTTTTGGCTAGAGCGGACAATCAAATTAAGCATATGGGACATCGCATTGAACTTGGAGAAATCGAAGCTGCGGTGAATGCGATTGATTTGGTAGAAAATGGTGCGTGCATCTATGATGAAAAAAGTCAGAAAATTGTGTTGTTTTATTGTGGAAAAGAAGCGACCCAGAGTTATATCTTAAAAAAATTACGAGATAAAGTGCCAAAGTATATGTTTCCTAATGTGATGGTTTTGTTAGAGGAATTGCCACATACTTTAAATGGAAAGATAGACAGATTGCGTTTAAAGGAGTATTATGATAAAGTTGATTGATGGACAAGCTCTTTTAGATGAGAGTGCAGCAAGGCTTTCAAAAGGCGAAAAAACGAATTTCTTTTTTTCGGAAGAAGAAATATTTCAACTAGTTAAATTTGAAAAGATAAGTCGATTGGATTATGATGGGTGTGTATATTTTTTTGTAGAGGAACAAGATGCATATCGTTTGCATTATTTTTTAGAAAAAGAAAAGAGCCTACATCCGTTACCAGTATTGCAACAGCCTGTGATTGTAGAGGAAATTTATTTAGAAAAAAAAGAACGTATGCCTTCGGAAGAAAGTTGGAAAGCGATAGGTTTTATGCCTTATTTGGAGCGGAAAAGATTATATTTGATGGCTAAAAATATTGTATTTGAAGAAAGAATACTATGCTTTGCAACAGAAGAAATGCTTGAGGAGATTTTTGGCTTAATGAACGATAGTTTTGAGCCGCTGACCTCAGCGTTGCCTACAAAAGAGGCATTTTGTAAGGATATTCAAGCACAAAAGGTTCTGGTTTCGCTTCAGGATGAACAAATAATTGGTTTTTTACATTTTGCAGATGAAAAGCAGTCAAGTGTGCTTTGGCATATTGCAGTCGCACCCAATGCCAGAGGCTTAGGGGTTGCAGACGGACTTTTAAAAGATTGGTTTTTTGCCAAAAAAGAGAGCGTAAAGAAATTTATGCTTTGGGTAAGGATAGATAATCCGCCTGCTTTGCGAATGTATGAAAAACATGGATTTTTGCCAGATGGCAGAAGGGCACCTGTTATGATTAAAAATTTTAAATAAAGAGAGGATAATGTAGAATGGATACACTTTTAAAAATTTTAGCTGAATTAAGACCTGACGTAGAGTTTGAAGGTAATAAAGAATTGATTGATGGTGGGGAATTGGACTCCTTTGATATTGTGTCTTTGGTGGGTGAATTATGCGAGGCCTTTGATATAGAGATCGGTGCGGAGGATATTGTTCCGGAAAATTTCAATTCGGTTGAAGCGATGATGGCTATGATTGTAAAATTGCAGGAAGATTAATATGTAAGGAGATAGGGTGATGGCATTTACTTCAGTACTGTTTGTGGTTTTTTTGTTTGTGGTGGCCACTTCATATTTCCTAACCCCGAAGCGTTACCGTTGGGTAACGCTTTTTATCGCCAATTATGTTTTTTACCTTATGGCAGGGGCGGGATATTTTATATACTTGCTTGCAACAACTGTATCCATTTATATTGCTGCTTTAAAGCTTGGGCAAATGTCTAAAAAGAATAAAGTGGATTTTGCTGCGTCAAAAGGCGAGATGGATAAAGAAGAAAAAAAGGCATGGAAGGCAAACTTTACGAAAAAGAAGCGTATGGTTTTAATACC
>JBKEAS010000079.1:0-7775 GCA_047972635.1 Anaerotignum sp. | reverse complement strand
TATAAAATCAGCATGATATTTTTTGTGACTTGCCAGCTCAGGATATTTATACTTTTGTTGTAAAATTTCTTCGTGGCTGAAATGGGTTTTGGTGTACTGGCTTAAGAAATTTACGGTGTTTATGATTTCTGTTCGCCCTTTTCCACCGCTACAAGCATCTAAAAGATTATTGATCGCGCGGAATAATTCTTTGTGTTCTGCATCAATTTGTGTATTACCTGTTTCTAAATCTTTTGTCCATGAAAAAGCCATGAGATATGCCTCCTATTTTATATGTTTTCTTTGTTTTAGGATATAAAAAAATATCTTTCTTAATTATATTACTAGAGTTTGCACTTGATGAACAGAATAGAATGTGATGCGATAAAAAATCAAAATGAAGGGCAAAAGAAGGCAAAGCTTGCGAAAATTTGCCCTTTCAAGTATGATAAAGATAAAGTTAGGCGATATTTTTTTGCTTATATAGGTTTGTAACTTTTATATATAGAGGAGGTTTGCATATGTTTTGGATAGGTTCTCATTTATCAACATCAAAAGGATATCTTGCTATGGGGAAAGAAGCGGAAAAAATTGGAGCGAATGTATTTCAATTTTTTACGAGAAATCCAAGGGGTGGAAGTGTAAAAGCCTTGGACAGAGAGGATATTGAGGCATATATTGCTTTTGCAAAAGAAAGTGGGTTTGGAACGCTGTTGGCACATGCACCATATACCATGAATGCTTGCTCGGCAGACGAGGGGCTTCGCTCTTTTGCTCGCCGCATGATGGAAGAAGATTTAGAACGGTTGGAATTACTTCCAGATGTATTGTATAACTTTCATCCCGGTAGTCATGTAAAGCAAGGCACAGAGGCAGGCATTGTTATGATTGTGGATATGTTGCAAAGCGTTTTGGAAAAGGGCGGAAAAACACCCATTCTATTGGAAGTGATGTCTGGAAAAGGGAGCGAGGTTGGACGGAATTTTCAAGAAATTCGTCAAATCATTGATGGTGTAGGAGGACATCCACGTATGGGTGTTTGCTTGGACACTTGTCATGTTTATGACGGAGGATATGATATTGTGGCAGATTTAGATGGCGTTTTAAATGAATTTGATAAGATAATTGGATTGGAACGGTTAAAAGCAATTCACTTAAATGATAGCAAAAATCCAATGGGTAGCCATAAGGACCGCCACGAAAAAATCGGTGAAGGCTTTTTGGGGCTAGAGGCGATTTCCGGAATAATCAATCATCCGAAGCTAAGTCACTTACCTTTTTATTTGGAAACACCAAATGAATTAGATGGATATGCCAAGGAGATTGCATTGCTTAAAGAGTGCAAAAAGGATAAAGCGTAAGGAGAAAAGGGGGAGCGGATGGAGAAAATACATTTTTATAATAGCCCAATGGGTGTGCTTATTTTGGGAGAAGAAGATGGAATGATTACTCGCCTTACTTTTAAAGAAGATATTATAGCACCTCATATGCTAGAAAAAACGCCATTGTTAGAGAAGGCGGAGAAACAGTTAGAAGAATATTTCCGAAAAGAAAGAACTGTATTTGATTTGCCGCTAAACCCGAAAGGTACTGCATTTCAAATGAGGGTGTGGGAAGCGCTTGGGCGTATTCCTTATGGTGCGACGGCAAGCTATGGGCAAATTGCAAAACAAATCGGCAATCCCAAGGGGGCACGGGCGGTTGGTATGGCAAACAATAGAAATCCGATTTCCATTATCATTCCTTGTCATAGGGTCATAGGGGGAGATGGAAAGCTAGTTGGCTACGGCGGTGGAATAGAAAATAAAATATTTTTGTTAGAGCTTGAGGAAAAGAAAAACTAGAAAAGTGAATGGGAACCTGTTAGCTGAATAATGCTAACAGGTTTTTAATATGCAGAAAATTTGGAGTGCTTAGTTTTAAAAATGAATAACTTATGTATTTTTTTGGTATAAATGCAAAATGTATTTTTGGTTAGGACGGTGGCAAATGAGATATTCAAAAAAATGATACGTGTACTTAAATAGGTAGGGAAAAAATTGTGGATCTGAAGTGACACAATTTTTTTTGGTTTTTTACAAAAAGATATTTTAAAGTTGAAATATTTTCGTTGGTGCGAGAAACTTGAAAAAGTAGTTTTTATATTATGTAAATTAAAAAAACAAGGGTTTTGTGAGATGATATGACAGATATCGGTGATAAAAATAAAATGCAGAATGTGGGAGAAATAGATAAATTATGAAATAAAATTGTAACATAAGATGGCAAAAAAGCACTAATAATCCATAAATATGAAGAAAAACAGCCTGAAATGACAGAAAGATTTCACTCTCGTTACAGTTGAGTTACAGATTGACATAATGTATTGCAATGGTGAAAAATAGTTTGTATAATGAGCAAGTAAGTTAAGCAACGCACTGGGGGTAGTTCATAACGAAGCTCTGGGCGATAGGTGGTGAGGAAAAGGTTTTTAAAAGTTTATACAAAGAAAATGGTTTTTCAGAAGGTATCAAACAGAGCGACAAAAGGAACATCTATAGAGCGAGTTGAACTTCATTCGTTTTATAATTATGCAACGACAAGCAATACAACGAAAACAAAAAAATAAAAAAACAACATTTTAAGGAGGAATATAACGATGAAAAGAGCATTATCTTTCGTTATGGCTGCAGCGATGACAGCTTCCCTTGCACCTGCAACAGCGTTTGCGGCGGGGGACGTTTTGGCTACAGCAAAAGTAATTGGAGCATTAGAAAAAGGTACAGGATTTGATGGCGTGATTGCAGCAACAGATGCACCGGAGTTGCAGTTTAAGGTGACAAGTGCAGATTACCTAACATCAGGAAGCACCACACCAGAAATGGAAGTAACAGTAGAATTAAACGGTGCAGAATTTATTGCAGACGAAGAAACAGAATTTGAAACATTGGTTACCGCACCGGCGGGTGTTACCGTATCCGTAGAAGCAGGAGATTTTACAGAAGATGAAGTTACATTTACCTTAAGCGGTAAACTTGCAAAAGATCAGGTAGTGGCAGTCAATTTGGAATCCAAACTTACAAAAGTTGCAGTTGGCAGAACAGCAACTGTATCGGTTGAGTCTGACATGGCAACAGCTAACGATTTGGTTTACGCTTCTATCTTAGAAAAAGGCATTACAGCTTCCGTAAAAGATACAGCAAGTGTAGCAGTAGAAGAAGTGGCAGCGATCAATAGCAAAGGATTGACAATTGAACCTACGGTTGACAATTCTTATGATGTAGGCACACAATTCACATTAAAGCTTAACAGCGGTTTTGAATTTGCAAACACAACAGTAACTGGTGCAGACAACTGGGCGATTGATGAAGATGAAGCAACTTTTACAGCATCAACAGCTGATGAGTTTACATTACAAGGTATCAAAATTGAAGCTACAACAGCGCAGGTTGGCGATGTGGCTACAATCAAAGTAACAGCAAAAAATATTGGCACTTCCACTGTAGAAGTTGCAGAAGTTGTTGATTACACAGTAAATCTTTTGGTTGATGAAGACGAAGATGTTCCTGTAATCTATAGCGGTGTGAATGTTGCTAACGATGGTATTACAGATGACTCCGATCATATGTCTTTGGAAGTAACAGCAGAAGAAACTTTCCCTGGTGCTTGGTCTATGAGACAAGGCTTTGACTTTACATTGCCTGAAGGCGTATATGTCACAGATGTTGAAGTTGTTGAAACAGAAAACTTTGTTCAAAATGGCATAGAGGTTGGTACGGCAGAATGGGAAGCGGCTTTTGAAACAGCTTACAAAAATGGCGACTACACAGGTTTTGAATTTGGCAAAAGAGTATTTGACGATGTAAACACAATACTGGATACTGATCCTGCAACAGTAACATTCCAGCTAGAATTGGTAGCGGACCCTACATTCGAAGGCGACGTAGTATTGGGCTTTGAAGGCGAGTTGGTTGAAAACCAGGAAGTAACTGTAGCTACATTTGAAAAACCTTACACAATAGAAGCACAGCAAAATAACGTAACAATTGATTACAGAAACACAGCAATCAAAAATCCTATCGTGATTACAGAAGCTGAAGCTGGCTTGTGGGAAGAAGATACTACATTTACATTGACAATTGACAGAGGCGACATGATGGAGTTTGAAGATGACGCAACTTTTGCAGTAAGTGCAGGGTCTGATATGAAATTGAAAGACGAAACAACAGAAGATGGTAAACTTGCATTCACAGTTAAAACAGAATCCGACGAAGCAGCGGTAGTGGAAATCAAAGACATGGAACTATTCATGCAAAGAAATATCCCTGCAGGTGGTTATGATTTAGAAATCTCTACAACAATGAGCGATGCATATGATAGCGAAGCAATCTATGCACCAGTAGTTGGCGACGAAGAAGTAATCGAGGACGTTTCCGATTACAGCAATGTTGCAAAAACAGCTTTCATCAACGTAGTAACTGGTGGTAGCGGCGGTAGCCTTTTCACAACAAAAGTAGACGTACCTGTTGGCCAATCTTACTTAATGGCTGGCGGTGAAAAAATTGAATTAGACGTACCTGCTTACATCACAGGAGCTGGCTACACAATGTTGCCAGTAAGAGCAGTAGCAAAGGCACTTGGTGTAGACCCAAATAACGTATTATGGAGTGCAGAAACAAGAACAGTAACAATCATGTACGGACAGAGAATTATCACTATGACAGTAGGACAGAAAGTAATCAAAGTAAATGGTTCTTCTATCCCTGCATCTGCAGCACCTGAAATTACAGGTAGCAGAACATTCCTTCCTATGAGAGATTTGGCTACAGCTTTGGGTGTAACTGATATCACTTGGGATGCAACATCAAGAACAGCAACAATGAATGGTAGCAACTAATTTTTTACAAAAGATAACCTTAGCTACAAAAGAAACGAAAAAGAACCCCTTAGGGGGTTCTTTTTTTGGTGTGAAAAGAGATTTTTAAATATCAGTATCATAACTCCAAATACCGATATTTTGGGAGTGTGTTATTTATTGTAAAATCAAGCTTTTTGGAATTTATAAAGATGCGGAGCGTATCCTGCCAACATACGGATAACGATAATTTCTACCACGCCCATAAAACACGCTTGTACCACTCGGGTAGGTAGCAATGCCCAAAAGGGTGTGCCATACAATATAGAAATCCAAAGCGTATTCAAAGTTAATGAGCAGATCAATTGATTGATGACGGATACAAAAATGATATTGGTAAAGCTAGGTTTTTTGTAAAGAAAAAGTCCATACAACAAACCGCTTAAAAAGGCGGTAAATGTAAAGCCTGGGAAAAATTGTCCCACAGGGAATAAGCTTGCCCCGATTATATCTGCCACCATAGCAACGATTGCGGCAGGAATAGGGCCAAAAAGCATACCTGCCAGTGCTATGGGTGCAAAAGCAAAACCGATTTTTAAATTCCAAGCAGATATGGAAAGGAACCGAGATAGAATGATGCTCATTGCCACCAAAAGTGCCATGATGACAAGTCGGTGTGTGTTAGAAAATTTTGGTTGCATGAAAAAGTCCTCCTTTGTTTTGGTTGAGGGGCTTTTTCAAAATAAAAAACCCCTTCATTATCGTTGGAAAATCCCAAGTGCCCTTGCAAAACAGTATTGTTTTGTAAGGGTTGCTGTGATAATAAAGAGGTAAGAATATCTTCATTATTTGACAGCGGGATGCGAGTCTTGTATCGCAAGGAATACAATAGGTTTCCTTTTCGTTCTTGTGGCAACTCCCCGTCCACAAGACACTTAACGCACAAAGCTCTACTCTGTTTTTAAACATGGATATTATTCCATGTCGATTTATTGTAGCATTCTTTTTTTGGTTGGTAAATAGATTTTTTTATAAAACAAAAGCACGGGTGAAATTAAATTTTGAATCAAATGTGCCAGCCAATAGCACCTTACCCATATCCATTCCGAATTCTTTTGTTAGCTTTGTAAAGAGACGGTCGCTTTCCATAAACCCACCGTTTGAGAAACAAAAACACATAGCAAAGGAATCTTTTGGAATTTGTCCGAAGTTTTCTTCGGGAATTGCAATGATTTTACGTCCGTTTTGTTCAGAAAATTTTTCTTTTAGTTCTGTTAGTTCAAAGTCTAGGTGCAAAAATCCTTGTGCTGCGTAATAAATGGCGGTGATAAAATCGGCCAAATCGCAGTCTGCCTGAAAGGGTAATGTATTTGTTGTAGGGGGTGGAACATCTCCAACGGTACAAATAAACCAAGGGGCTTCTCCGGCAGAAAAAGAGGTTGCGTATATTTTTTTTGTTAAAATGGTTGTTTCGTTTATTGCAAAGACCAAGGTGTTTCCTGTAATGTTGGTGATGATGGGTAGTTTTCTTTGTTTTAGTGTTAAAATCAGATCATCGGATGCGCCAATTAGGCGGATGCCGTCTGTATGAAAACCGAGCATAAAAAAGCCCTCCTTATTTTTTTGACGATTATAGTAACTATTGTAATATAGACCAAAGGAAATGAAAAGTCCATTTTGAAATGCTTTAGAGATGAATGGCTTAAAAATTATTGACAGTCTATTTGTAACATTGATATAATTTAGAAAGTTTTTAGATGGTGCTTATTTTTTTAAGGCAAAAAAATTTGAAAACGATGGAAGATTTGTAGGCGTGATCGACCGAAGAGATTTTTTAAAAAAATAACGCATCGAAGGAGATGGGTATGTGAGCAGTACCGTGAAAAAGGAAATTATCAGTTGGATAAAAACAATCCTTTTGGCTGTGGTTTTGGCTGGATTGGTGAATACATTTTTAATTGTCAATGCACAAGTTCCTACTGGATCAATGGAAAACACCATTATGACTGGAGACCGCATTTTAGCATTACGCACATCTTACTGGTTTGATGAGCCACAAAGAGGAGATGTTATTGTTTTTCGTTACCCTGATGACCCAGAGGAAAAAACGCTTTACGTAAAACGTATTGTTGGTGCCGGTGGCGATGTGGTAGAAGTGAGAAATGGAAATGTTTATGTCAATGGTGAGGTTACAGATGAGCCATATATAAAAGAAATAACACAGGGGAATTTTGGTCCTTATGAGGTTCCTGAGGGTTCTTATTTTATGATGGGTGATAACCGAAATAGATCATTAGATTCTCGTTACTGGGAAAATCAATTTGTAGAGCCGGATGCCATTTTAGGCAAGGTGGTGCTACGTTATTTTAAAGGCTTTAAATGGATTTCGTGATTCTGAAATGAATAATTATAAGCTTCATGGTGCTTGTAGGTTTTGAATGGAAGGGTGATGAAAATGAAATGCCCATTTTGTAGTCAAGAAATGACACGAGGTTATGTGGAAGCCGGTAGATTTTTTATGTGGAAAGAAAAAGATGGAAATGGAAGAAAGCATGAATATTTGTTGGCAAAAAGCTATATGGGTGGAGCAAAATTAGATGGTGAAATTTGCCCAATGTGTCGTAAGTTGGTTTTGGATATTCCAGAGGGTAATTTTTAAAGAAGTTTTTATATTTGCATGCTAGAAACTTTGTTTTTGTGGTAAACTATTTTATATAACGTGGATTTTTAAAATAAAGGAGGAAATAGATATGAAAGTGACCAAAGATATGACAATTGGCGAAATGTTAATGATGGACCGCGGCATAGGTGCGGTTTTGATGGGTAATGGTATGCATTGTGTTGGCTGTCCTTCTGCAGCAGCGGAAACGCTGGAAGAAGCAAGCTTGGTACATGGTATGCAGATTGATAAGTTGGTAGCTGATATCAACGAATACTTAGAAAGTAAAGGCGAATAAGTTTA
>JBKEAS010000077.1:0-2367 GCA_047972635.1 Anaerotignum sp. | reverse complement strand
GGTGCTGTTGATTTTTTCTCAACAGTCTTTCTGCCTTTTCTTACTAACTGATTAAACGTAGGCATTGATTGCACCTCCTTATAAAATTAATACATTCTGCTTTTGCAATAATTTTGCCTTTATGCGTGTGTAATTGGGCGTGCTTAGAAAAACCCATACTTACAGACACTACAGAATTTTATCACCAGATTGCCCAAAAGTCAAGGTTTTTTATAAAATAACAAATATTTTTTCTCACACTCTGTACAAACCACCTTAATCCTAGTCATGCTTCATCCTTGCCTTGTTTTGCAAGGAAAAACACACCCGTCCATATCTGCATAGACAGTTGTAACCGACCTTTCGCTTTTCAAAAAATATTGTATTTCTTCTATATAATATTACTCTCTCTGCAAGCTCCATCACAATTTTGATGATACCTTTCATTCGGCATCAAAATTCTGCATTCCAACGCAATCAGAGATTTTCATGTTCACAAACTTTGCCCTGTCCAACAATTTTCTTTCCAGTCTATTCTTGACACGCAAAACGCATAAGTAACAGAACGAAGAACACCTTTACTTTTGATATAAAATATTATATGTTGTAAGAAAGATGGAAACGCAGAAGCACTTTAATATACCAGCCAATACAATTTGTGGTAACGTCACAGTACCATGGGTGGGTTTCACTATGCAAGACATTGTAGTATGAGAAAAAATTATAAATATAGAGTCAAAAGGAATGGGAAATCGAAAAAAACAGAGGTTACAGTAAAACAATTAATACATTTTATAGCTCAACATAATATACGTCAAAAAAAGCTAGACTCTCCACAGCTTCCCTCCGCACAATTATAATGCCTTCTTAGAAAAACTGTTGACATGAATACACAGTTTTTGATTTGGAAGCCCTGTTAAAATCCGCTTCTACATACCATGTTTGCATTTCTTTATGTACCGTCAACAGGTTCCCTACCACATGCCCATCTGCATGATAGTACACTTTCGATTTAAATGATAAGTTTTCAGTGTTCTCATGATACACACTTGCTAACTCCCTTGCTAAATCTATGATATCAAACACAAGATAAGCACTAATAAACCCCGTAAGTCCGGTTTTTGCCTCTAAACTTGCTGATACTCCCAACAATATCGTCTTGAACGCTATCTCCGAAAGCAAGTCTATTGATTTTTTCAATCTAATATCAGAAACCTTTACTGTAAGCCGATAATCTGAATACTCACTTGCCTTTCCATAAGGACAAGAGGTTGTCTGCCATTGATCAGATGCTCGCACAGCTTTAAAATCCTTCTTACTTTCTTCTGAGCTGTCATCTTCTTTCACACTTTCCATGTTGAAGGTGTTGTTTTAGACCATGAGGCAGCTCTAGGTTCGTACAGTTCACTCACCCCCTGATATCCACCTTGAGCAAAACCGGAACACCCATATCTTATTGCTTGGCTCTTTACCGATACACCACTGCTTGTTCTCGAATGACCTCTGAAATCTTTGTTAATTTGACATGTTGATTTCCCTCGAATGATGATAAACTATATTCCACCTTAATATATGCCGTAATAGAACCCTTCTTATCCCAATCATCATATTTTTGAGATCCTAAACCCCTTGTAGCAACAGGTGCAAACGCCAAGTAAGCGAGAGCAACACCTTAAAAATCCGGTCAAGACTATGCATATTTTTGCTTCTGAACAATACTTATAACAGACGGCGTTTTTCAACGCTTTTGTTTTCTCCATTCGCTTTCGCTCTCTTAGAAAACAAAGGAAGCCCCTTAAAGGGGCTTCCTCATCTGTTAAATCATATCGTCTTCGTCCATATAAATTCCATCGTCTTGCAAATCGTTTTCACTGCCTTCGGTTTCAATTTCCACACTGCGGTATCTAGTCATACCTGTACCAGCAGGAATTAATTTACCAATGATAACATTTTCTTTCAGACCAATCAATGGATCAATTTTACCTTTAATCGCAGCTTCTGTCAGAACTCTTGTTGTTTCCTGGAAAGATGCCGCAGACAAGAAGGAGTCTGTTGCCAAAGAAGCCTTTGTAATACCCAAAAGAACACGGTCGCCATTTGCTGGCTCTTTGCCTTCTGCTTCCAAGGCAGCATTTGTATTCTCAAATGTCAACCAATCTACCAAGCTACCTGGTAAAAATTCTGTATCGCCGTTTTCTTCGATTTTAACACGTTTCAACATCTGGCGAACAATAACTTCAATATGCTTATCGTTGATTTCTACACCCTGCAAACGATATACACGCTGTACTTCTTGGATCATGTAATCCTGCACACCACGTAAGCCCTTGATTTTCAAAATGTCATGAGGGTTTACGCTACCTTCTGTGATTTCGTCACCGGCTTCTA
>JBKEAS010000073.1:0-3681 GCA_047972635.1 Anaerotignum sp. | reverse complement strand
ACGTGATTGGATATCGAATATATACGGCGGTTATTGTGGGAATGGATGAAAGGGCATTTTTAGCGTTGACTTCTGATCGTATTCGTTCGGTTCCTGAAAAAAAAGCGTATTTACGATTTTTGCAAGTATCTTCTTCGGTACCGCTCATGGATGTTTATTTAGATGATAGACTTGTTTTGTCAGAAGTTGATTTTAAAGAATTGAGCCAATATCTTATCACAAATGTAGGGGAGCATAGTATAACACTTAGGGATTTTCTTACAGGGCGTACATTGCTTCATGAAAATGGAAGGGAATTAAAGAGCCAAACTGCATATCTCGTTTCTATTGTGGGACATGAAGATGAGCAGAGTCACTTAAAAATTTTAATAGAAGAGGAAGGGATTTCTTTTTTTGATTTTTAATTATATTTTTTAATGAAAAAGGCTAGTAGGAGTCGAGAGTGTTTGTTATAATATGAACAAAAGATATGCAAATATGAAACAAAAGGAGTATGATATGTTACTTAAAGGAAAAACTGTGATTTTAGGTGTAACGGGAAGCATTGCAGCGTACAAAATGGCAAACGTTGCAAGTCAGCTAATCAAGATGGGCTGTGATGTTCATGTTATCATGACTGAAAATGCGACACATTTCATAACACCAATTACTTTTGAAACATTGACAGGAAATAAATGCTTGGTGGATACATTCGATAGGAATTTTGAATTTCATGTTGCTCATATTTCTTTAGCTAAAAAGGCTGATGTGGTTTTGATTGCACCCGCAACAGCAAATGTGATTGGGAAATTGGCTTGTGGGATTGCAGACGATATGTTGACGACAACTGTTATGGCTTGTAATGCCAAAAAGATAATCGCTCCTACTATGAATACGAATATGTATCATAACCCTATGGTACAAGAAAATATTAAAAAACTTGCTACCTATGGTTATGAAATGGTTCAGCCGGAAAATGGTTTACTTGCGTGTGGGGATGTTGGGGATGGAAAGATGCCAAAAGAAGAAGTTTTGATTTCTTATATCCTTCGAGAGATTGCTTGCAAAAAGGATCTGATAGGGCAAAAAGTTCTTATTACTGCAGGGCCTACACAAGAGAGTATAGATCCGGTAAGGTATATCACAAACCACTCCACAGGAAAAATGGGCTATGAACTTGCAAAGGCAGCAATGCTTAGAGGGGCGGAGGTTACGCTTGTAAGTGGTGTGACAGCTTTAGAAAAACCTCTTTTTGTGAATTGTATTGAGGTAAAAAGTGCAAGCGATATGTTTGAAGCGATGAAGGACAATTTCTTAAAAAATGATATTATTATTAAATCAGCGGCAGTGGCGGATTACACACCAAAGACATATGTCAACGATAAAATGAAGAAAAAGGACGACGATATGAGTATCGAACTGGGACGTACACAAGATATTCTGAAATATATGGGTGAACATCGTAAGGAAGGACAGTTTTTTTGTGGGTTTTCTATGGAAACCCAAAATATGTTGGAAAATTCCAGAGCGAAATTGGAGAAAAAGAACATTGACATGGTTGTTGCAAACAATCTAAAGGTAGCAGGTAGTGGATTTGGAACAGACACCAATGTTGTTACAATCATTTCCAAAACGGAAGAAATCGAGCTTGAACTTTTGACAAAAGAACTGGTAGCGCATAAGATTATTGATGAAATATTGAGACAAAAATGCTGATTTTGGGGCGTATCCTAGTGTAGGGATACGCTTTTTTTATGAATTAAAGGAGTACATACAAGAAAATGCACGGTTTTACGAAAGATATTTGACGAACAAGAAATTCTTGATTGTCAATGAGTGAAAAATAAGATATAATTTTTATGTTAAAGCTACGATAGTATGAGAAATATCGTTTTGAGTTCATAAAAGGTTGAAATCATGAAATAAATTAGTAGGGAGACAGATATATGTTTTCGTTTTTAGAAATTTTGGAAAAATCAATGGCACAAGGAGCTTCGGATATTTTTATAGTTTCGGGGAAGCCTTTGTCTTACAAAAAGGGAAGAATGATATATCAACTGAATGAAGAAAAAGTAATGCCTGATTATTCAAAAAGATTGGTGGAAGAGGCTTATAAATTAGCGAGTAGAGATTTTGACAGGTTGATGTTGGTTGGGGATGATGATTTTGCTATCTCTGTGCCTAATTTGACGAGGTTAAGGGTAAGTTGTTATAAGCAAAGAGGTTCTTTGGCGGCAGTGTTGCGTATTGTATCTTTTGGTTTGCCAAATTATCAAAGCATTGGAATTCCAGAACAGGTTATGAACGTAGCAAGTCATCAAAAAGGGCTTGCACTTGTGACTGGAGCCGCTAGAAATGGGAAATCTACGACGCTTTCTTGCATTTTGCAAAGAATAAATAGCACAAGAAGTGCTCATGTCATTACACTCGAGGACCCTATTGAATTTTTATATCAAAATGATAAGTCGATTATAAGCCAGCGAGAAATGGGGCTAGATACTGTGGATTATATTTCTGCCATGCGTTCTAGTTTACGACAAGCACCCGATGTTATTGTATTGGGTGATATGAGAGGACATGAGGCCGTTGAACTTGCCATGACTGCAGGGGAAACGGGACATCTAGTTTTGTCAACACTGTATACAGTTGGTGCGGTGAATACGATTGAACGTATTATAGATTTATTCCCTTCAAACCAAGAACAACAGGTTCGTATGCAGTTGTCTATGGTTTTAAGTGCTATCATTTCGGAACAGTTAATTCCGACGGTAGACGGAGATTTAATTCCGGTTTTTGAAGTAATGTATACCAACAATGCCATAAGAAATATGATTCGTGAGTCTAAGGTACATCAGATTGATTCGGCTATCAGTATGTCTGCTGAGGATGGGATGATTGCTATGGATAACAGTTTGCATGAATTGGTGAAGACAGGGAAAATTACGCCGCAAACTGCTTTACAGTATGCTATTCACCCAGAACTTTTGGAAAAAAAGTTGAGCAGAGGCTAAGAGAATAAATACGAATAAAGATAAAAATAAAAATAAAAATAAAAAGCACCTAAGTGCTTTTTATTTTTTTGATACAACCATCTGTTTTAGGGGATTATTTATTCTTCTATCATGCGATATCCAATGCCTACTTCTGTAAAAATATATTCAGGAGATGCAGGATTTTTTTCCAATTTTCTTCGTATATTGGCCATATTTACCCTCAGAATTTGATTGTCTTTGAGGGCATATGGTCCCCAAAGCTCTGTAATAATCGCATCGTAGGTAAGCACACGTCCGGCACTTTTAGCCAATAAAGAAACAATTTTAAATTCAATTTGTGTTAAATGCACTTCCTTGTTGTCGACCAGTACCTGTCTTTTAGGTAAATTAATGCTTAAACTTTTTACCTGAAACAAATGTTGTGTTGTGTCATAAAGGGCATTTGCGCTATGGCGAAGGGCGGTGCGAATGCGAGCTAGAAGTTCTGATGTGCCGAAGGGTTTTACGATATAATCATCTGCCCCGAAATCAAGTGCCTCTACCTTATCCTTTTCATCATCACGGGCTGAAACTACAATTACAGGAGTTGATGACCAAGTCCTTAGTTGTTTTAAAATGCTAATACCATCCAAATCGGGTAGCCCTAGGTCAAGTAAAATTAAATCGGGGCAGTGTGATGCAATCATGGATAGTGCTTCTTGACCTCGTT
>JBKEAS010000062.1:0-1757 GCA_047972635.1 Anaerotignum sp. | reverse complement strand
GTATCTGAGTAAGCTTTTGAAGCCTTTGGGTGTCAAGGTAACAAGGATTGCAAACGGCGTGCCGGTAGGTGGCGATTTGGAATATGTGGATGAAATCACACTTTCTCGTGCCTTAGAGGGTCGGAGAGAATTATAAAAGAAAAGCTGATGTTGTAAATAACATCAGCTTTTTTTAGTTAGGTAAGGTATTTTTCCACTTTGGACATCTGCATAAAATTGCTGTTTGCCATCAATATATTCAATATGCTTTTGAAGAATATTCATTTTTTCAACCAAAGCTTCTCGTTTTTCATTCAGCATTTTTTTACGAATATCAATGGTTTCTTCACCTTCATAGCAGAGTGCTAGATATGCTTTCATTTCTTTTAGAGACATATCACAATTTTTTAGGCAATATAAGTGACTGATCCATGAAACTTGTTCTTCAGAGAAAATTCTGTGATTGTTTTTATTTCTAGCAATATTGGGTATAAGCCCTTCGTTACAATAGAACTTTAAAGTTTCATAAGGTAGTCCTGCAATTTCACAGGTTTGTTTCATCGTATACATAGTAAGCCTCCTAAAAAATTAAAAACCACTTGACAGGTAGTAACTACCGATACTTATACTCGTATTATACAAATAAGAATTGATTAGGTCAAGCTGTGTTATTGTTTATAAAAATAGTAGGAGAAATAGGAGGAGAAACATATGGAATATGTAGTATTGAATAACGGCGTTAAAATGCCTAAGCTAGGGTTCGGTGTTTTTCAAATAGCAAAAGAAGATTGCGAAAGATGTGTATTAGACGCATTGGATGTGGGATATCGTTTGATAGATACAGCACAAAGTTATTTTAACGAAGAAGAAGTTGGCAATGCAATCAGTAAGACAAATGTGCCAAGAGAAGAATTATTTATAACCACAAAAGTTTGGATTGATCATTATGGCTATGAAAAAACAATACAATCGGTCGAGCAATCGATGAAGAAGTTAAAAGTTGATTATATAGACTTGGTGTTGTTACATCAACCTTATAGCGATTATTATGGAGCATATAGAGCGTTAGAGGATTTATATGAAAAAGGTAAAATTAAGGCAATTGGAGTGAGCAATTTTTATCCGGATAGACTTTCTGATCTATGTGGGTTTCGTAAAATTACGCCTCAAATCAATCAAGTTGAGGTGAACCCTTTTATGCAACAAATAGATGCGCAGGCGAATATGATTAAGAATAATGTTCAAATCGAGGCGTGGGCACCATTTGGTGAAGGGAAAAATGGTATGTTCCATAACCCATTATTAGTAGAGATTTCAAAAAAATATAATAAGTCGGTTGCACAGGTAATTTTGAGATGGTCTATGCAAAGAGACATTATAGCTTTACCAAAATCGGTTAAAAAAGAAAGAATGAAAGAAAATTTTGAGATTTTTGATTTTGTTTTAAGCGATGATGATATGGATAGAATTTTAACTTTAGATACAAAGCAAAGCTTGTTTTTTGACCATAGAACGCCCGAAGCGGTCGATATGTTTTTGGGATTTGTTGAGCAAAGAAGAAATTAACAAAAAAACAAAAGACAGCGATGTATTAGCTGTCTTTTGTTTTAAATTATATAAAAATATTGAGCTTAAATATTGAGCTTAAATATTGGGCGGTGCGTTGACTTTTTTTGATTTTTTGGGAATGATTTCAAAAAAGGAATAAGGTAATGCCAAAATCAAAATAGATCCGGCACCAATGGCACCGGCTAGTTTTAAGCCAAGTAAGACGTTGG
>JBKEAS010000052.1:0-9449 GCA_047972635.1 Anaerotignum sp. | reverse complement strand
GAAGAAGGCTGGCAGGTACAGATGAAATTTTTAGATGGAACAGAAGAAATTTGGCAAGGTGTTGCAATTCAGAATAATGCTACAGCTGTATTTTCCTATGAAAATGAAGTGCCTAGTGTGGAGATTGAACAAGCAGAAAAAGTAACAGAATAATTTAAAGGAAAAGGGCTACTGCGTGATATTTGAGCAGATAGCCTTTTTTTGTTAAATACTTTTGGGAAGAGAGAGGCTGGCGGTATGGGATTTTATAGGTCAAACTTGCAAAATAAAGAGAGGGAATGTAAGGAATTTTTAAATTGTTTTTAAAGTAGTTTTTAGGTTTTTTAGATAGAATGAAACAAGAAAAAGAGAATACGCTAAATGTATAGGAGGTGTTTCGAAATGAATTTTGGAAAAAAAGAAAAAATTTTGGTGCTGGTTACAGCACAAAGGAAATCTTTGAGACTAATCGACTATGGGTTTTCTCTCTCTCTTGCAAATGATGGAGAGTTACATATTTTACATGTGCAAAAAGGAAATAGTATTTTTGAAGATAAAAATTTTTTGAAACGCTTACAAGGATTGGTGGATTATGGAAGCAAATTGGGTGCTTGTGTTCATGTGCAATGTGCCCATAATGTGGCGGAGTGCATTGGTGATTTTGTGGAAAAGGAAGCGATTACACATGTGGTTTTGGGAAATGGGTCGCAAGAGGATAAAACAGAGTTTTTTAACGAAATGGATAGTATTATCTCTATCATGCCGACAGATGTGAAGATGAATGTGCCAATAAAAGAAGAAGTAAAACAGATGCGTTTGATTGTTTGATCAAAAAAAGGAGCCGACCTAGTCGACTCTTTTTTGCAGTGCGTGTAGGAAATATGGAGATTGAAATGATATTATTTTATAGAATGGAGAATTTCGTTTTTATTTCTTGCTTTATGCAGAGAATTTTCTTTTTTTGTTGCAATCGGGCAAGAATTATATTATCATTTCATAGAGTGGAGAAATCTGCAATAAATGAAATGCCTTTATAAGGCTAGAATAATACTGTAATGAAAAACAAGAAAATAAAGGAGCGATAAATAATGAGTTTATATGAAAGCTGGATGGAAAAAGCTTTTTCACAAGAAGGTAGAAGTCAAGATACAATTTGGGACGATTATTTACCAAAGGAACAAAAAATATATGAATATATCGTTGGCGAAAAAGTGAAGTCTGTGGACGGAACAGTTGCTGAGTTGGCTGAGCGTTTTGGTATGACAGCAGAAGAAATTGTTGCTTTTGTGGATGGCATTAATGAAGCTTTGCCAGAAAAATATGATATGGAAAGTATCACAGAAACAACGAAAATTTCATTGAAGATTGATTTTGAGAAATTATTTAAACAAATGGTTGAGTATAAAGCGGAGCATCTTTATTCCTTGGCTCAGTGGGATGGAATTTTTGACATCGAGACACGTAAGAGATTTATGATAGAACAGAAAAATTCTCGTACGGTAGTCAAAGGCGATAAAATTGGACGCAATGATCCCTGTCCATGTGGCAGCGGAAAAAAATACAAAAAATGTTGTGGAGCAAACGCATAAAAAATGGAAACAAAGCTGATTAAAATTGACCCCAAAAATCCAGACCCAAATCTTGTTTGGCAAGCAGCTAGCATACTGAAAAAAGGTGGACTTGTTGCATTTCCTACAGAAACAGTATATGGATTGGGCGGAAATGGGTTAGATAGTAAGGCTTGCGAGAATATTTATATTGCAAAGGGACGTCCTTCGGACAACCCTTTGATTTTGCATATTTCCCAGTTTGGTGAGTTGCGTCCCATTGTGCGGGAAATACCGCAAATGGCACAGAAGCTAATGGATGCATTTTGGCCGGGACCGTTGACTATGATTTTTCCAAAGGCAGACATTGTTCCCTTTACAACTACGGGTGGACTAGATACTGTGGCAATCCGTTTTCCTTCGCATCCTGTGGCGATCGCCATCATTCGTGCGACAGGTTTACCCATCGCCGGGCCTAGCGCAAATTCTTCTGGCAAGCCAAGTCCGACTAGGGCGTCTCACGTGGCGTTTGATTTGGACGGGAAGATTGACATGATTGTTGATGGCGGTGCAGCTGAATGGGGGCTAGAATCGACCATTGTTGATGTGACGGGTGAAGTGCCTTTGATTTTACGCCCTGGAGCAATTACAAAAGAGATGATGGAAGCTGTGGTTGATAAGGTAATGATTGACCCGGCTATCTTAAAGAAGCCATCTGATGATATGAAGCCTAAAGCGCCTGGTATGAAGTACACGCATTATTCGCCAAAGGCTGAGGTGACTTTGGTGAGAGGGGCGACACAAGAGGCTGTCATTTCCAAGGTGAATGAGCTATGTGCCCTAGACTATGCACAAGGCAAAAAGACGGGCGTTATGGCAACGGATGAAACCAAAGATTTTTATGAGGCAGATGTTGTATTGTCTTTGGGTGAAAGAGATCGGTTTGAACAAATAGGAGCAAATTTATTTAAGCAGCTACGTAAGTTTGACTTTCTTGGTATTGATTGCGTTTATTCCGAGGTGTTTGTTGAAGAAGGCGAAGGTTTGGCGATTATGAATCGTTTGAATAAAGCGGCGGGTTATCGCCTGATTGATATAGAATAAACAAATCGAAAAGCAGAATAAGGAGGACCATTATGTTAGGGTTAGGTTGTGACCACGGCGGGTTTGTGCTGATGGCGGAAGTAATGAAATATTTAGATGAACAGAATATTCCTTATAAAAATTTTGGGACTTTTTCTGAAGACTCTGTGGATTATCCTGAGTATGGCAAGTTGGTTGCTCATGCAGTTGCTGATGGTGAATGTGAACGTGGAATTTTGATTTGTGGTACAGGCATTGGAATTTCGATTTCAGCCAATAAGGTAAAGGGAGTCCGTGCTGCTCTTTGTGGAGATGTGTTTTCTGCAAAAGCAACAAGAGAGCATAATAATGCAAACATTCTTGCTATGGGTGCACGTGTGACAGGGGCAGGCTTAGCTTTGGAAATTGTCAAGGCTTTTTTGGAGACACCATTTTCCAATGATGAACGTCATATTAGAAGAATTGACCAAATTGAAGACTGATGAGAAAGAGGGAATGAAGATGAGTAAATTATTCGTATCGGATCATTCGATGATTCAAAGCAAAATGACCATGTTAAGAAACAAAGAGACAGGATCAAAAGAATTTCGTGAGATCATTGGTGAAGTGGCAATGCTTTTATGTTATGAAGCGACAAGAGATTTGCCTTTGACAGAAGTTGAAGTGGAGACACCTGTAGCAATGGCAAAGTGTCGTACCATTGATACAAAGCTTGCGATTGTGCCTATTTTGAGAGCGGGAATTGGTATGACTGACGGTTTACTTAATCTAATGCCTACTGCAAAAATTGGACACATTGGTCTATACCGTGATCCTGAAACATTACAGCCTGTGGAATATTACTGCAAATTGCCTTCTGATGTTGAAGAAAGAACTGTATTTTTAACAGATCCTATGTTGGCAACAGGCGGTACTGCAGAAGCAGCCATTGGTTTTTTGAAAGAAAAAGGCGTTCAAAATATCATCATGCTTTGTATCCTTGCAGCACCTGATGGTGTGAAAAGAGTGCAAGATGCACATCCTGATGTTGATATTTATGCCGCAGCCTACGATAGTGTACTAAATGACCACGGGTATATTGTTCCTGGTTTGGGTGATGCAGGAGATAGAATTTTTGGAACAAAGTAAATATTGAAAATGATAGGGGTTGTTTTGTATGTCCCCAATTTTCCTGTATAGGGGTATATCCCCACGTTAGGAGCGATTTTAAGATGCAACATAATTGGTTATTATATATTGCGGCTTTTGCGAGTGCCTTTGCAATTACTTTGGTAACGACGCCTCTTGCAAAATGGATTTCATTTAGGTATGGAGCGATTGATTATCCAAAGGATAGGGGTGTTCACGAGAAGCCGATGCCTAGAATGGGCGGAGTAGCGATTGTACTAGGTTTTACCATTACGGTTTTAATGGTATATTATTTTGATAGAAGCATGAGTACAAAACAATTTGTGGGCTTTCTTGTAGGGGCTTTAATGATTGCGACTTTGGGTGCGATAGATGACGTAAAAAACTTGCCTGCGAAGTTGAAGTTTTGTGTGCAAATTGTGGCGGCTTTGATTGTTATTTTTTCAGGAACGCATATTCAAGTGGTTCTTTGGCCTATGACAGCTGCTTTGCAAAAATTTAGTATTCCGATTACTCTGATTTGGATTGTAGGTGTAACCAATGCTGTAAATCTAATTGATGGTTTGGATGGTTTGGCGGCAGGCGTTTCTTCTATTGCTGCATTGTGTTTGATGGTGCTTTGCATTATGACAGGGAGCAACACCGCAGTTGTTTTGACTGCTGCCCTTGCAGGTGCTTGCCTTGGATTTTTGCCAAGAAACTTTAATCCGGCGGAGATTTTTATGGGCGACACCGGGTCGACCTTTCTTGGTTTTGTTTTGGCGGTTACGAGTATCCTTGGTGTGTTTAAGGGCTATGCGCTTTTGGCAGTGAGTGTTAGTGTTTTGTGTTTGGGTTTACCGGTATTTGACACTATTTTCGCTATGCTTCGTCGAATGGCAAAAAGACAGCCCATTATGCAACCGGATCGTGGGCATTTGCATCATCGTTTGATTGATCGTGGTTTTACGCAAAAACAAGCGGTACTTATTTTGTATGGCGTTAGTTTCTTATTGGGATTACTGGCTATCTTTATTTCGTTTAAGGATTCCAGAATTATTGTGGTGGTATTGCTTACAGTGATTTTGCTAAGCTGTATCATTTATTATTTTAATGTGCATGTGAGACATAAAAATAAGTGAAATATAGACTGTCAAAGGCGTTTTCGTCAATGGCGGTCTTTTCTTTGTTGATGGGTTATGGTATACTTAAAGGTACGAACTGTTTTATCAGAGAGGAGGATACAAATGGCTGATGAAATTTCAATATCAAATGAATTTATCGAGAAAGAATTGCCTTTGGCACCGCCTTTGTATGTTTCTATTTATCTGATGACAAAGGCTTTTGTCGGCGTTTCTGCCGAACAAATTGCAGAAAAATTAAATGTACTGGAAAGCGACGTTATGCGTGCTTGGAAGTATTGGCAAGAAAGAGAACAAGCAAAGACTATTGCATCCACGCCTTCAAGGGTTTGTTTGGAACAAAGGCCGGAATATGGTATGGCTGAATTATCTGAGTATATGAAACACCAAGACATGAAAGAATTATTGCGAAAAGCCCAACAAAAATTGGGCAAGCCTTTGACACAGCAAGATATTAGTATGATCTTTAGTTTTTATGATTGGCTTGGATTTCCTTTGGATTTGATAGAAGTATTGCTTTCTTATTGCGTTTTGGATGGATTTAAAGGGATGCGATACGTTGAAAAGGTTGCTATGTCTTGGGCGGAAAATGGAATTGATACGGTTGAGAAGGCAGCGGAGCATATCGAAATGAGAAAGACTGGGTTTTATGCCATCATGCGTGCTTTTGGTCAGAGCGGAAGAATGCCTGTGGACGGGGAAGAAGTTTATATGAGTAAGTGGCTAAAGGAGTATGGCTTTTCCTTGGACGTGATTAAGGTTGCTTGTGAAAGAACCGTGATGCAAACGGGAAAAGTTAGTTTTGCTTATGCAGATAGTATTCTGAAAAAATGGAAGGCTGCGGAAGTAAAGAGTGTCCAAGATGTAGAGGCACTAGACCGGGCATTTACGGCAAAGAAAACCATGAAGGGCAATGAAACGAAGCCTGTGGTAGCAGCACCGGCACAACCAAAGCAAAACCGTTTTATTAACTATACCCAACGACAATGGGATTTTGATGAGCTGGAAAAACTACAACGAGAAGAACGAGATAAATGGTAAGAGGGGGTGGATAAATTGGCAACAAGGACACAATTGTTTCGTGAAATATTACGAGAATATGATGCAGTCCGTACACAAAAGGCGGCGGAGCTTAGACAAAGAAAAGCAGAGGCTTACCAAAAATTGCCTCGCTTGGCAGAGATCGAGCAGGAGTTGGCACTTTTGGGCACCAAAACTGCCCGTATGGTTTTGCAGGGGAAAGTTGATCCCAAAGAGGTTATGCAACAACTAAAAAAGGAACAAAATGCCTTGGAAGAAGAACGCTTAGAAATTTTAAAGGACAACCATTTGGCTACAAGATTGTTTGAAGTAGAATATGACTGTCCAAAGTGCAAAGATACAGGATATGTTGAGACGGAGCAGTGTATTTGCCTAAAACGTCGTTTGATGGACAGGCTCTATGACCAGTCAAATGTACGGGACATTATTCATGTGGAAAATTTTGATAATTTTGATTTTTCCTTGTACCATACCGCACCCTTTAAAGAGGAAGGTCTTTCTCCGAAAGCAAACGCCGAAAAACTATATCGTAGGGCATTGGCATTTGTGGAAGAATTTGGAAATGGAGCAAATCTACTCATTTATGGAGGTACAGGGCTAGGGAAAACCTTTCTGTGTAATTGTATAGCTAAGGATTTGCTGGCTAAGGGGCATACTGTGTTATACCTTACAGCGGGACAATTGTTCCGAAAGCTTGAGGAACAAAAATTTCATAGAAACGACGAGGAAGAAGAAGCAAAAGAATGGGACCAAGAGTTGCTTGAGGCGGAACTTTTGATTATTGACGATTTGGGGACGGAGTTTTCAACAATTTTCACCACATCTGAGCTTTTCCGTATTATGAATGATAGGAAACTTGCAAAAAAAGCAGTTGTTGTTTCTACCAATTTAGGGCCTACGGAGTTGATGAACCTATATTCTGATCGTATTACATCAAGATTTTTGGGTGAGTTTGAACAGATGAAATTTTTCGGAGAAGATATTCGTATTGTAAAGAAATTCAAAAATAAGTAACGCACCAGAACGTCTGCCTAAGATTGGGAGACGTTCTTTTTTTATGGATATCAAATTTCCTATGATATGAATGAAAATAGCAAATGGTTGTCGTAAAGATGGAAATTATCTTGTAGAGATAGGTATAAAAAAATAGGCAATGGTATTG
This sequence comes from Anaerotignum sp., assembly GCA_047972635.1. Lineage (GTDB taxonomy): Bacteria > Bacillota > Clostridia > Lachnospirales > Anaerotignaceae > Chakrabartyella. The sequence goes on along the minus strand of JBKEAS010000052.1, from coordinate 2,388 downwards.
ATTTGTGATATAATCATAGTGAGAAACTACATTGGTTTTATGGCACACCTTTTTTTGACGCAATGTATTTGATGCGAAAAAAATAAAGCGGCCGAGATGAAATTTTAAAATATGAAAGAATAGTGGTCTATGTGGAAACAATATGATAGACTTACTTTCTTTGTTTTTACCAAAAATGGTGTAATATCGTTTGGAAAAGAGTTGTTTTTGAGGTGCGAGATGAAGGGAATTTTTATTTCGGTGGAAGGTAGCGATGGAAGCGGTAAATCCACCCAGATCAAAAAGATTGAAGAATATTTAAAAAGCAAAAATCAGGAAATCCTGTTGACTAGAGAGCCTGGGGGAACACTTATTTCTGAAAAAATTCGAGAGCTTCTGCTAGACCCTAGTCATAAAGAAATGACAGCCAAAACCGAGATGTTGCTATATGCTGCGGCAAGGGCACAGCATTTGGAGGAATTTATACTTGTGCAGTTACAACAAGGAAAGAACATTTTGTCTGATCGGTTTGTGGATTCTAGTATTGCTTATCAAGGCTTTGGTCGAGGGCTTGGCGAAATGGTGACAGAGATAAATCATATTGCAACGGGCGGAATTTCGCCAGATATCACCTTTTTTTTGGATCTTTCACCAGAAGATGGAATAGATAGAAAAAAAGCGGAGCAAAATCATAGCATGGATCGGCTAGAATTAGAAAAACAAGAATTTCACCAGAGAGTCCATGTTGGATATCGATCTTTATGCCATACAAATGAAACACGCATTTGTCGGATTGATGCCAGTCAGAGTGTGGATGCTGTTTTTATGGAAATCAAAGTGAAATTAGACAATTTGTTTGGTTTTTAAAGCAGAATTATTTTTTGTAAATGATAGGTATCTTTTATCAAAAAGGGGTGGACGTTTTGTATACCTATAAAGAAATTTGGGGTAATGGGCGTCTGTTAAAACAGTTGCAAAATGCAGTGAAGAATCAGAAAACATCCCACGCATATTTGTTTGTGGGAGGAAATGGCTCGGGAAAAGAAATGATTGCAAAAACATTTGCAAAACATCTTTTATGTAGGGAGCTATACGATGAGCCTTGTGGTGTTTGCGATAGTTGTTGCGTGTTTGATGGTCAAAACCATCCGGATCTTATTCATGTAAGAGCGGAGAAGAAAACATTAGGCGTTGATGAAATTCGAGAGCAAGTGTTAGAGACTGTGGATATTAAGCCCTATCAGTATGAAAAAAAAATATATATCATTCATCAAGCACATACCATGACCATTCAAGCCCAAAATGCATTACTAAAAACACTAGAGGAACCTCCTACGTATGTCGTATTTTTGCTTTTGGCACAAAGTGTGGATGCATTTTTACAAACAGTGCTTTCGAGGACAGTGATATTAAAGATTTACCCAAATACGGAGGCGGAAATTGGAGAATATCTGACGCGGAAAAAATTGGTTTCGTCCGAGGAAGCATCTTTTTTTGCCACGTATGGGCAAGGAAGAATTGGACATGCCTTGGAGCTGATCGAGGATGAGACATTTGGGCAAATGAGAGAAGATGTTCTAACAAAAATGAGCCAATTACCCACAATGAATTTGGCGGAAGCCTTGCTTTTGGCAAAGGAGTGGGAAATATATAAGAATGATTACCGATTTTTGGATATCATTGATTTATGGTATCGAGATTTGTTGGTAGCAAAATCCTTAAAGAATGATCATTTTATTATTCAAAAGGATAAGAAAGAAATGATTTTTTTGGCGGCAAGTGAACCGGCAGAAGTTTTGGCAAAAAAAGCGGCGGCTGTCATAAAGGCAAAGGAACGAATTAAACAAAATGGAAACTTTCGGCTGATTTTAGAGATTATGCTGATGGAGTTAAAGGAGAATAGAAACCAATGATTGAAGTGGTAGGAATTCGATTTAAAAAAGCAGGCAAAATGTATTATTTTGATCCAAATGAATTAAAGCTAGAAAAAGAGGACTATGCCATCGTAGAAACAGCCCGTGGGGTAGAGTATGGGTTAGTCATTAAAGAAAACACGATGGTGGACGAGGCAATGATCGTGCCTCCGCTGAAAAAAGTATTAAGAAAAGCAACAAAAGAAGATGCACAAACCATGGAAAATAACGAGAAAAAAGAAGATGAAGCATTTCAGATTTGTCTAAGTAGCATTGTTCGCTTGAAACTTGATATGAAATTAGTCAATGTAGAGATGACGTTTGATAGAAACAAGCTGATTTTTTATTTCACTTCCGACGGACGAGTTGACTTTAGAGAATTGGTTAAGGAGTTAGCAGCAACATTTAGAACACGTATTGAGTTACGCCAGATTGGTGTGCGTGATGAAGCAAAGATGCTAAATGGTATAGGGATTTGTGGTAGAACTTTATGTTG
>JBKEAS010000017.1:0-2761 GCA_047972635.1 Anaerotignum sp. | reverse complement strand
AAGGAAGCAGGTTTATGGAAAGAAGAACCTTTTCAAACAGAGGAGTGAGAAATATGAGTGAATTTAAAGAGCAAATGAACCAATGGATTGAATTTATCGAGATGGGCATGGAAAACTTTGTTCCGAAGCAGGAAGAATTTCCCCCAGTTATTTTTGAATCAATGAGATATAGTTTATTTGCAGGTGGAAAACGTCTGCGTCCAATGATGCTCTTGGCCGCTTGTGAAGCAGTTGGTGGAGATAGAAAAGAGGCAATGCCATTTGCTTCTGCCATGGAAATGATTCACACATATTCCTTAGTTCATGATGATTTGCCGGCTATGGATAACGATGATTATCGTAGGGGGCGTTTGACAAGTCACAAAATGTTCGGAGAGGATATGGCAATTCTTACCGGAGATGGCTTGTTGCATCAAGCCATGGAAATTATGGCAGATGCCTGCTCTCTAAACCCTTGTTCTAAAACAGTGAATGCAATGCAGGCAATTGTGCACGGTGCTGGTATTTATGGCATGCTTGTTGGACAAGTTGTGGATGTTTATTTTGAAGGGAAGCCTTTGGATGCAAAAACGCTTGATTTTATTCACTTAAATAAGACGGCAGCTATGATTTCCGCTTCGTTAAAAACGGGAGCAATACTAGGCGGTGGAACAGAAGAGGTAGTTCAAAAATTTGCGATGGCTGGCGAAAAGATTGGTGTAGCTTTTCAAATTTTGGATGATATTTTAGATGTGACAAGTACCATGGAAGAATTGGGTAAGCCCATTCATAGTGATGAAAAAAATGGGAAAACAACATATGTTACCCTTTATGGAGTAGAAAAATCAATGGAGATTGCAACGAGACTTTCGGATGAAGCGATAGAGATCTGGGAAAATGAAGGAACAAGTTGTAAATTTTTAAATGATTTAACAAAATATTTAACACAACGAACTTATTAACATAGCGATAAATAGTAAGGAAGATGATGGTATGGGATTTCAAGAAATAACATCAAACATACCTTTGTGGGCGGCACTGATATCGTGGGCGATTGCACAAGGTACAAAGATAGTTTTAACATTGATTACTGAAAAACGCTTTGATGCAACAAGGCTTGTGGGGACAGGTGGCATGCCAAGCTCACATTCGGCACTTGTGATGGCACTCACTTTTAGTATCGGAAAATATAATGGATTTGGGTCACCAATATTTGCTGTTGCTCTTATTTTTTCCTTTGTTGTAATGTATGATGCAGCAGGAATTCGAAGGGCTGCAGGAAAGCAAGCAGAGATTTTAAATATGTTGATTTTGAAACATGAATTGCCCAATATGCAAAAGATGAAAGAGCTTTTGGGGCATACGCCATTGGAAGTTTTTGTAGGTGCTATTTTAGGTATTGTCATTGGCCTTTGGGTATAGATATTGAAGAGAGCGGGTGAGTTTGTGGGGGGATTATTAGACAAAATCCAGACCACTGGAGATATAAAAAAATTGCAAAAAGATCAGCTAGAACTTCTTTGCAAAGAAATAAGAAAGTTTTTACTACGAAACGTGTCTAAAACAGGGGGACATTTGGCTTCCAATTTGGGTATCGTGGAAGTGACGGTTGCACTAGAATATATCTTTAACCTTCCAGATGATAAAATTGTATGGGATGTTGGGCACCAGGCATATATTCATAAAATCCTTACAGGCAGAAAAGAAGGCTTTGCCACATTGAGGCAATTGGACGGGTTGAGTGGATTTCCAAAGCCTGCAGAAAGCAAGGCTGATGCTTTTGCAGCAGGGCATAGCTCCACTTCTATTTCTGCTGCACTGGGCATTGCAAAGGCTAGAGATTTACAAGGGAAAAAAGACAATATCATAGCAGTCATTGGTGATGGTTCTATGACAGGTGGACTTGCCTATGAGGCATTAAATAATGCTGGACAAGAGAAGAAAAATTTGATCATTATTTTGAATGACAATCAAATGTCCATTGATCATAACGTAGGTGCTATGAGCAAGCATCTAAATAGTATTCGTGTTAGCGAGTCGTACCAAAACTTTAAGGATAACTTTAAACAATTTAGAGATAAGGTGCCTGTTGTTGGTGGTGCAACATATCATGTTTTAGAAAAAGTAAGAGATGGCGTGAAGTCGCTGTTTCTAGACGGGGCTCTTTTTGAGGAGTTTGGGTTGAAATATTATGGACCTGTAGATGGTCATAATTTAGCCGAATTGTTAGAGATGTTTCAAAATATAAAAGATACAACAGAACCTGTTTTGATACATATAAAAACAGTGAAGGGTAAGGGCTATTTACCGGCAGAAAAAAATCCTGGACCATTTCATGGAGTGGGGCCTTTTGATATTAAAACAGGCAAAAGCATTGGGACAAGTAGTGGCCCTAGTTGGTCAGATGTTTTTGGTAAAAAGATGGTTCAGTTAGGCAGAAATAATCCCAAAGTGGTTGGTATTACAGCTGCTATGTGCAGTGGAACCGGATTTGATGAATTTAAAACTACATATCCAGAGCGATTTATTGATGTTGCAATTGCAGAGCAGCATGGGACAACTTTTGCAGCAGGACTAGCAAGTCAAGGGATGATTCCTGTATTTGCGGTATACTCATCCTTTTTACAAAGGGCGTATGATCAGGTGATACATGATGTTTGTATGGAAAATCTTCATGTTGTTTTTGCCATTGATCGTGCGGGAATTGTTGGTTCAGATGGAGAGACACATCAAGGTGTGTTTGATCTGTCCTTTTTAACACATATCCCGAATATGACAGTGC
>JBKEAS010000016.1:0-8585 GCA_047972635.1 Anaerotignum sp. | reverse complement strand
TCGATACCCCATGCAACAGGGAACTCAAATTCGTGGCCGCATTTGATCAATAAATCAACTGCCTCGGTGTAGGTAACACGGACAAAGTCGTTATCCAATATGTTTTGTAATCTTTCAAGTAATGTTTTATCAACAAAGCTGTTGAAAAACTCCATTTCTTCCGGAGCATTCTCTAAAACATAACGGATGATATATTTTAACATATCTTCCGCAAGGTCCATATTGTCTGTAAGGTCTGCAAACGCCATTTCTGGCTCGATCATCCAAAATTCTGCCGCATGACGGGTGGTGTTTGAATTTTCGGCACGGAAGGTAGGGCCAAAGGTATAGATATCACGAAAAGCCATCGCAAAGGTTTCGGCAGAAAGCTGACCGCTTACGGTTAGGTTTGTTTCCTTGCCGAAGAAATCTTTGGAATAATCCACTTGTCCGTCCTCTGTTTTTGGTACATTGTTTAAATCTAGTGTTGTAACACGGAACATTTCCCCTGCACCTTCGCAGTCACTGCCTGTGATGATTGGTGTGTGGGCATAGACGAAGCCTTTTTCTTGGAAGAAGTTATGGATTGCAAAGGCAATTAAGCTTCTTACACGAAATGTTGCAGAAAACATATTGGTTCTAGGACGCAAATAGGAAATCTGGCGTAAAAATTCAACGCCATGACGTTTTTTCTGCAAAGGGTAGTCGGGGGTAGAAGTGCCTTCTACGGCAATTTCTGTTGCTTTCAACTCAAAAGGTTGTTTTGCATCGGGTGTTTCTAGTACGATACCCTTTACGACCAAAGAAGCACCTACACATTGCTTTGTAATTTCTGTATAGTTTGATAAGGTGTCTGCCTCAAAAACAACTTGGATTGTTTTGAAGAAAGAACCGTCATTTAGCTCAATAAAGCCAAAATTTTTGGAAACACGCATGGTACGAATCCAACCGCCAATGCTGACTTCTTTGTTTGCGTAGGCAGATGTATCGCGGTAGATGGATTTTACTGTTGTCAAATCCACGTAAGATCACTCCTTTTCTAATTCCTGTTGTAATCTGAATATATGTTATTTATTGTAGACGGCACTTGTGAAAAAAACAACCATTTTCTTATAGAAAAGTAAAAATTATCTAAGGCTTTCGTTTTGCTTGGTTTGCAGTTTGAAATTTGTCTCGGACTCTCCCTCGGTTTGAAGGAGGTATAAATCTGTTCTGCGGTGCTTTAAAAGAGGTAATTGTTGACGTACTTTTTCTAATTCGTCCATATCCCACTCTACAAAAGCAATTCCTTCTTTTTCGTCAAGCTGTGCGATGACTTCTCCCCAAGGGTTGGTGGAGATGGTATGTCCCCAAGCAATATAGGAAGATGTGGTATCTCTTGCGGGTGCAACGCCTGCCATAAAGACTTGGTTGTCCAAGGCTCTTGCACGGAAAGAAAGCTCCCAGTGGGCAGGGCCTGTGGTCATGTTAAAAGCACCGGGAACAAGAATGCCCTTTGCACCTTCTAGTGCCAAAATACGGGCAAGTTCCGGAAAGCGGATATCGTAGCAAATCATAAGTCCAATTTTCCCCCAAGGGGTAGAAAATGTTGTAAAAGTATCGCCAGCAGTTAAAGTGTCGGACTCCATAAAACGCTGTCCACCCTCTATATCAATGTCAAAAAGGTGAATTTTGCGGTGCTTTGCAATGGTCTTGCCTTCGGGGTCAAAAACAAAAGAGGTATTGTATATGTTACTTTTAGATTTTTCGGGAATAGATCCCGCCACAATATAAATACCCAGTTGGCTTGCCAAGTGTTTTATTTCCGTTAAGAAGGGGCTGTTTGGCTCCATTGCAAATTGAACAAAGGCGTGGTTATTGTAAGGGCAAGCGAACATTTCGGGAAATACTGCCATATCTACGTTTGCTTCAGCTGCTTTTTTCAACATTTCCTTTGCGTGCATTAAATTTTCTTCCGGTGTGTTTTTTATTTTCGTTTGGATTAGGGCTAATTTCATGCAAGATCGCCACCTTTTTTGATTTGAGTATAGCATGAATTGTGTAAAGAAAAAAGTAAAAAAACAGAAGAAACATAAGCTTGTTTAAAAAACTGCTTGTTGCCACCAAACAATTGCGCTAGCGGATATTTTCATTTGAGAAGAAAAATCGCTGTTGACATTTTACTTTTTTTTGTATATACTAATATGCGTTAGTGAAACAACGTGCCCAGATAGCTCAGTCGGTAGAGCAGAGGACTGAAAATCCTCGTGTCGCTGGTTCGATTCCGGCTCTGGGCATTTGTTCGATTATTTTTATAAATCCTACTACAAAAAAAGGAAGCCTTGGCTTCCTTTTTTACTATATCTTTTTAAAAATTCTGTGGAGTTTAAAACCTTAAAGATTGAAAGAAAGGTGGAACATAGATGAGAAAAGCGGATAAAATTTTGATTTTAGTTTTTATGATTGTTGCAGTGGGGTGTGCGGCTTTTTTCTTTTTTGGTGCAAAAAAAGGTGGATTTGCAAGGGTAAGCGTGGAAGGCGAAGTAAAGGTGGAATTACCATTATCCGAGGATACGGTCTTTACAATAGAAACCGATGAAGGGTATAATGAAATAAAGATAGAAGAAGGATATGTCAGTATTCATGAGGCTGATTGTAGGGACCAAATTTGTGTGGAGCATAAAAAAATTTCTCTGACAGGAGAAACCATCGTTTGCTTGCCGCATAAATTGGTGGTAGAAGTGGTAAGTGATCAGGAAACGACGTTTGATATGGTGGTGGGATAAATGCAAAGTAAAAGAATTGCATATTACGGTTTGTTTGCCTCTTTAGCAATTCTTATGGGCTATGTCGAGATGCTAATTCCCATGCCTTTGTTGGTGCCGGGAATGAAACTTGGCCTTGCCAATGTGATTATCGTTATTGTTTTGTATTTTATGGATAGTAAGGCGGCATTTTTTATTTCGGTTGTACGGGTGCTTCTTTCTGGGCTTATGTTTGCCGGTTTTGCGGGGCTGTTGTATAGTCTGGTCGGGGCAATATTTAGTTTTTTGATTATGGCTTTTATGAAAAAAACAAATCTGTTTAGCATCATAGGGGTAAGTGTTGCCGGCGGTGTGTTTCATAATATCGGGCAGATTATTGTTGCGGCATTGGTGGTGGAAAACATCAACATGATGTATTATTTGCCGTTTTTGTTATTTTTTGGAGTAATCACCGGAACACTGATTGGGGTTGTTGCAAAAACTTCGCTAGGATACCTAAATCGAAAGTTTTGATATGGAGCTTTGTATTTTTGGAGCGGACAAAAACGGGATTTTCGCAGAGAATTTTGTAAGATTGTGCTACAAAAACCGACGAAATAAACAAAAACGAAAAAAAATAGAACTCCCCCTTGTGTAGGAAGGGGTTTAGTGCTAAAATTTTATGAAAATAAGAATAACGATAAAAGTTGGAGCGTATTAGGTTTACGCTCCTTATTTTTCAACAGGAGGAGAGAAAATATGGCACAGTATTTTACAGAACCATCCAGAACCTTTAGCGAATTTCTACTCGTACCAGGGTATTCTTCAAAGGAATGTACAGTTGAGAATGTGAGTTTGAAAACACCCGTTGTGAAGTTCAAAAAAGGCGAGAAACCAGCCTTGGAGATGACAATCCCTTTGACATCTGCCGTAATGCAGTCGGTTTCTGATGATAAAATGGCAGTGGCTCTTGCAAAAGAAGGCGGTATTTCTTTTATTTTTGGTTCACAAAGTATAGAAAGCCAAGCGGCTATGGTTGCACGTGCAAAGGCGTATAAAGCGGGTTTTGTTATGAGTGATTCAAATATTAGCCCAGACGATACGTTAGAAGATATCATACTTTTGAAACAAAGAAATGGACACTCCACTGTTGCCGTTACAACCGATGGTACGGCAAGAGGTAAACTTCTTGGCTTGGTAACAAGTAGAGATTACAGAGTAAGCCGTATGGAAAAAGACACAAAGGTTAGCGAATTTATGACGCCTTTAAGTCAGCTGATCACTGCACCTGCAGGGACAAGCTTAAAAGAAGCAAACAATATCATTTGGGACCATAAAATTAACCAGTTGCCTATTATAGATGAACAGGGCAGACTGCAACATTTGGTTTTCCGTAAGGATTATGATAGCCATAAGGAAAATTCACACGAACTATTGGATGAAAATAAGAGATATGTAGTTGGTGCGGGTATCAACACAAGAGATTATATGGTTAGAATTCCTGCTTTGGTTGAAGCAGGCGTGGATATTCTTTGTATTGACTCCTCCGAGGGCTATTCCGAATGGCAAAAAGATACCTTAGATTGGGTACGTAAAAACTATGGCGATAGCGTAAAGATTGGTGCTGGGAATGTTGTTGATAAAGAAGGGTTTCTTTATTTGGCAAATTGTGGTGCGGACTTTGTAAAGATTGGGATTGGCGGTGGCTCGATCTGTATTACAAGAGAGCAAAAAGGCATTGGGCGTGGACAGGCATCAGCCGTAATTGAAGTTGCAGCAGCAAGAGATGAATATTTCAACGAAACCGGAATTTATATTCCGCTTTGTTCTGATGGTGGTATCGTTTATGATTACCATATGACATTAGCGTTGGCTATGGGTGCAGACTTTATTATGCTTGGTAGATATTTTGCTCGTTTTGACGAAAGCCCTACAAATAAAGTAAACATCAATGGCAGTTACATGAAAGAATATTGGGGTGAAGGTTCTTCTCGTGCAAGAAACTGGCAAAGATACGATATGGGTGGCGATTCCAAGCTTTCTTTTGAAGAAGGTGTAGACTCTTATGTACCATATGCAGGAAGTTTGCGTGATAACGTGGAACTTTCTTTAAAGAAAGTAAAATCGACAATGTGTAACTGTGGCGTTTTGACCATACCGGAATTACAGCAAAAATCAAAACTAACTGTCATTTCAACCACAAGCTTGGTTGAAGGCGGTGCACATGATGTATTGTTAAAAGACAATAACTTGAATTTTAAATAATAAATAATAAGATAAAAAAAGAGTGGCACTTGAATTTTCAAATGCTACTCTTTTTGCTTCTTTTTTTGCTTAGTGCCCAGTTGTTTCGATGGCAACAGAAGGACAGTTTGTTTTCGCTTCAATGACCATTGCCTCTGCGCTAGGGGGAACATTCTCGGTGATGGCTTTTGCCAAAGGAGTGTCCTCCATGGAAAAAACTTCGCCACAAAGGCTCACGCAAAGCCCACAACCAATACATTTTTCGTTTACATATGCTTTCATAAAATCTCTCCTTTTTGATCAGTAATTTGTAATATTATCCCTCTTTTAAAAAAAGATATACATTATATTCATAAAAAAAAAGATGCCTAAAAGCACCTTTTGAAAAAAACTCAATATTCTTTGCCCATCATCAGTACAACATCCATCCATTCAGTCACCATTGCGTAGGCGTCATCTTCATCTTTTAAGCGGTGCAAGGTTTCTTCATCGCTATTAAAGGTAAGTAATAACGCACCATAAATATTGTAAAAATCAATTCGCCAATCTGTTTGATCTTTGTATTCTCTTAGATGATAAACCATTTCGTTTAGCCCTGTAATGGTAAATTTCTCATGTGTCATACCAAGTCCCCCTTTTTTTTGTAAATATTCTTATTAGTATAACAAAAAATGGGTAACATGAAAAGAGCGATGTTTAAAAATATACAAGACTATATTTTGTTTGTGGTGGGAATACTGAAAATAAGATTAGAAGAATTTTCGGTAAATAGGAATGTTTTGTGTTGCTTTTTTTAGAATGCTGTGATAAACTCTCTATAAATAAGAGGGAGTAGCTTACGCGTTTTTGCGTCGCCAGCGTTCGTCATCTCGGCCTAAAAGCCCGGACGTTGCCCGAAAAGATATATGATATCTTTAGGAAGCAAGACTTTTATTGTACCGAAAAATTAGTTAGGGTGCAATGAAAGTCTTTTTTGTTTGCACTGAGAGGAGAATGATAATGGATAAACTATGGATGAAAAAAAAGGAAGAACTTTTGCATGAGTTTGAGACTTCGATGCATGGCTTAGCGGCAACAGAGGTGGATCAAAGGATTGAAAAGTACGGCGAAAACAAGCTGAAAGAAGGCAAACAAAAAGGCGTGCTTCAAGTTTTTGCAGAGCAGTTTGCAGATCTTTTGGTAGCCATTTTGATTGGGGCTGCGATCATTTCTGCCTTGACTGGTGGCATCGAAGGAACGATTGTTATTATTGTGGTTTTAATTTTGAATGCAATTTTGGGTACGGTGCAACATTTTAAGGCGCAAAAGTCCTTGGAAAGCTTAAAAGCTATGTCTGCACCAAATGCAAGGGTAATCCGCAGTGGTGAAAAAATGGAAGTCCCTGCTGCAAAATTGGTACCTGGTGATATTTTACTTTTAGAAGCGGGAGATATTGCGGCGGCAGATGGTCGTATCTTAGAAAATCACTCTTTGCAAGTAAGTGAAAGTGCCCTTACAGGTGAGTCGGAAAATGTAAACAAAACAGCAGACTTGATTGAAAAAGAAGAATTGGCTTTGGGTGACCGTTTGAATATGGTTTATAGCGGTTCTTTGATTTCTTACGGACGAGCGGTTGTATTGGTAACAGGTACGGGTATGAATTCGGAAATTGGTAAGATCGCCAATTTGATGGAGTCTGCACAAGAAAAAACAACACCGTTGCAAAGAAGTCTGGACGATTTTTCAAAGAAATTATCTATTGGTATTTTGGGTATTTGTGTGATTGTGTTTGGCTTGAGTGTATGGCGTGGTCAACCCTTAACGGATGCACTGATGTTTGCAGTTGCTCTAGCTGTTGCGGCAATCCCTGAGGCACTAAGTTCTATCGTAACCATTGGTTTGGCAATTGGGACACAAAAAATGGCAAAAGAAAATGCCATCATCAAAAACCTGCGTGCAGTAGAAAGTTTGGGCTGTGTTTCTGTTATCTGTTCTGATAAAACAGGTACTTTAACCCAAAACAAAATGACAGTACAAAAAACATTTACCATCGGTAAAACAACTGATGAAAACGATGCGGATTTCAACCATCAGGCATATCGAGAATTGATTGAAACAGGCGTACTTTGTAATGATGGTGCAATCAATGGCGAGACACAAATTGGCGACCCTACGGAAACAGCACTGCTCACTTTTTGTAGAAAAGCAGGCGGAAACGAAGTCGAAGTTAGAAATATGTATCCTCGTTTGAGCGAATTGCCTTTTGATTCAGACCGTAAATTAATGTCAACCTTGCATGAAATAAATGGTATCTATTTGATGCTCACAAAGGGTGCGCCGGATGTTTTGCTTGCAAGATGTAAAAACATGGTGGAAAACGAAACAGTTCGCCCTATCACAGATGCGGATCTGGAAGCAATCATAGAGCAAAACAAGGCGTTTTCTTCTCAAGGTTTGCGTGTACTTGCTTTTGCAAAAAAAGACATTGGCGAAAAACGCTTGCTCACATTAGAAGATGAAAACGATGTAACTTTTATTGGCTTAATTGCCATGATGGATCCTCCTCGTTTGGAGTCTGCACCGGCTGTAGCGGATTGCCGTAGAGCAGGTATTCGCCCTGTTATGATTACAGGTGACCATAAGGTAACGGCATCTGCCATTGCAAAGGAAATCGGTATCTTACAAGATGGCGATAAAGCCATCGAAGGGGCAGAGCTTGAACATATCAACGATGATGAATTGCGTGCGATGGTTAAGGATATTTCTGTGTATGCACGTGTATCCCCCGAGCATAAAATTCGTATTGTTCGTGCATGGCAAGAAAATGGCTGTATTGCGGCTATGACAGGCGATGGTGTAAACGATGCACCTGCCTTAAAACAGGCAGATATCGGTATTGCCATGGGTATAACGGGCACAGAGGTGTCTAAAGACGCGGCGGCAATGATCTTGACTGACGATAACTTTGCAACCATTGTAAAGGCAGTGGGCAATGGTAGAAATGTATATACAAACATCAAAAATTCCATTAGATTTTTGCTGTCAGGTAACTTGGCGGGCATCTTTACTGTGTTGTATACATCCTTGCTTGGGCTACCGGTACCCTTTACAGCGGTACAGTTGCTCTTTATTAACCTTTTGACAGATAGCTTACCTGCTTTGGCGGTGAATATGGAAAAACCAACAGGTGATTTATTAAATGATACACCAAGAAATCCGAAAGAAAGTATCTTGACCAACGATTTAAAGTTAAGCTTGCTACTACAAGGTGGTATGATTGCAGCGGTAACGGTTGTGGCATTCTACATTGGTTTGGATGTTAATAGTGCTATGGCTTGTACAATGGCGTTTGCAACACTTTGTATGGCTCGTTTGTTCCATGGCTTTAACTGTCGTGGTTCCCGCTCTATTTTCCGTTTGCCAAACAATCCTTATAGCTACGGTGCGTTTGCAGTTGGTACGGTGTTATTGTTAGCGGTATTGTGTATTCCAAGTTTGCATGGTATTTTTGATATTAGTGATGCACTTACCATGCAAAATGTGCTTCAAATTATAGGTTTGGCATTTATTCCAACTTTCTTGATCCAAGCAGCACGTGTGCTTACTGGTAAATAAAATTTTAGGGACAGGCAAATATTTTTGCTTGTCCTTTTTTTATGC
>JBKEAS010000307.1:0-3852 GCA_047972635.1 Anaerotignum sp. | reverse complement strand
CTTTGTTCAAAGAATTATCAAATAAAATTGTTTCAACCAATGGGACACTTTCTTGTCTGATGTTAGACTTGGATCATTTTAAGAAAATAAACGATACATATGGCCATCCAGTCGGCGATCTAGTTTTAAAAGAAGTAGCATCCCTATTACACGAAAACATTCGTGGATCAGATGTAGTTGGAAGGATTGGCGGGGAAGAATTTTGTATTCTTCTTAACTGTGATCTTCAAAAAGCCGTGGAAATTGGCGAAAAACTGAGAAAATTAATTGAAGCTCTTTCGATCAAAACTCCAAGTAACCAAGACCTCAAGATAACAGTTTCCATAGGTGTTGCAAATTACCCTGAATCTACTATCCATTTTTCTAAATTAAAAAAATTAGCAGACAACTCATTGTATGTCGCAAAAAATTCAGGAAGAAATCGTGTTTGCGCAGACGAAGTATAACATATGAATGAAAGAAGGATTTTTAGCATGAAAAAACATAATGTCGCGATTATTTTTTTACTAATTACCGTGTTTTTATTGTCAAGCTGTTCATTTACAGAAGGTTCGAATTTGCCAAAAGATGAAACAATTGGCATTGTTATGCCATCAAAAACATTGGATAGATGGGATCGTGACGCCAGCTATCTTCAAGAGAAATTCGAGGGACAAGGATACACAGTTGATGTTGCTTTTTCTGATAACAGTAGCGAGCAACAAATAATGGCTATTCAAAAGATGATCGATGCAGATATTGATGTACTTATTATCGCTGCTGTAGATGGCCAGGCTTTGGTAGATGTTTTAGAAAATGCCAAAGCAAAATCTATTACCGTTATTGCTTATGACCGTTTAATTATGAATACAGATGCTGTGTCATATTATGTAACATTTGATAATTATTTAGTAGGTAAACTACAAGGAAATTATATTGTTGAAAATTTAAAGTTAGACGAAAATAGTGATCAACACTACACGATGGAAATATTTGCTGGTGATCAAGCGGATAATAATGCATTATATTTCTACAATGGTGCAATGAGTGTTCTTGAACCGTATATTTCTTCTGGCAACATCGAAATTATATCAGGACAACAGAGCTTTGCAGACACTTCGACCGATAAGTGGCTTACTGAAATTGCCGAAGAAAGAATGCTCAACATCTTACAGACATACTACAGTGATGGGACTTCATTGGACATTGCACTTTGTTCCAATGATTCAACTGCTCGTGGGGTCACAAATGCAATTGAGTCACTCTCTCCCGATGGTAGCGATTTCCCTATTATGACAGGGCAAGATGGTGATGAAGCTAACTTGAAAAACATCCTTGATGGTAAGCAATCAATGACCGTTTTTAAGGAAGTGTCTAACGAGGCAGCCGTTACTTTAAATTTAGTTATTTTTCTTTTAAATGGAGAAATTCCTAATAAAGCATTAATAAGCTCAAGCGGTTGGAGCTTTGGTTGTTCATTCGATACCACTACTTATGATAATGGTAAACTCGTAGTTCCTTCTTATTTAATTACACCTGAAGTTGTCACAGCAGATAATTACAAAAAACTTCTTGTAAAACGTGGATATTTCGTGATAGATGATGAGGGATATTTACAAAGCAATTATTAAGAGAAAACTACAATTCCTTTGATCATTCTATGCCAAAAAATCCTGCTTGACGAAAATGTTTAATCTTAATTTTCGTCAAACAGGATTTTTCTTACATTTTTTTTGCATTGTCTCCCCTACCGATAAGTAGTCATTTTGATAATCATAACATTTCAACACATTCACAAAAAACAAACCTCGAAGAATGCCAACTCCGTTGACACCTTCGAGGTTTTTCTTTTATATTTCCATAATGATTGGCAAAATCATAGGGCTTCTCTTTGTTTTTTGCCATAGGAAATTTTTCAGTGTATCTTTGATGACACCCTTAATATAATTCCAGCTCGTAATGTTTTTATCCTCACATTCCATTAAGGCATCAAGCACAACTTTTCTCGCTTCGTCCATAAGGTCCTCTGCAACCCGAACGTAAACGAAACCTCTGGAAATAATATCCGGTCCTGCAACAACTGTACCATTTTCTCGGTCCATCGTCACAACCACCACCATCAAACCATCTTGCGATAAATGCTTTCTATCTCTCAGCACAATGTTACCAACGTCGCCAACGCCAAGACCATCGACCAAAACCTGCCCAGCCGGTACAGATCCGTTCACCTTTGCCTCAGCCTGAGAAACTTCAAGCACCTCACCCAGTTTCATTACAAAAACATCTTTTTTATCCATACCCATAGAAAGAGCTAAGTCCCTATGGCTTGCAAGATGCATAAACTCTCCATGCACAGGCATAAAGTATTTAGGCTTTGTCAAAGCAAGCATCAATTTTAACTCTTCTTGTCTTGCATGGCCTGATACATGAATTTCTTCCATGTCGCCATAAATAACATCTGCACCCTTTTTCAAAAGCTCGTTTACAACTCTAATCACACTTTTTTCATTACCAGGAATTGCAGATGCACTAATAATAATTTTGTCATTGGGGTTTATACTTACTTGCCTATGCTCGTTCATCGAAATTCTGGAGAGAGCAGACATAGGTTCCCCTTGGCTACCGGTGGTGATGATTACAAGCTGTTCGTCTTTATAATTTTTAATTTCACTAATGTCAATGAGTATACGTGGTGGCACCAATAAATACCCCAACTCAGAAGCGGTTTTAACTGCATTGATCATACTTCTGCCAATGATTGCAACTTTTCTTCCGTGTATCTGCGCAGCATTTATTACCTGCTGGATACGGTGAATATTTGAAGAAAATGTTGCCACCATAATACGATTTTTCGGCGAATCATGAAAAATTCTTTCAAACACTTTCCCCACGTTCTTTTCAGAGATGGTAAATCCTTTTCTTTCTGCATTGGTGCTATCACTCATCAAAAGAAGTACGCCTTCTTTGCCTAGTTCAGCAAAACGCTGCAAATCAATGATTTCCCCATCAATCGGTGTATAATCCACTTTAAAATCACCCGTATGCACAATCGTTCCAACAGGTGTGTGAAGTGCCAAAGCCACCGCATCCGCAATAGAATGGTTTGTGTGAATAAATTCAACATGAAACTGCCCAAGCTTCACCTTTTCACCAGGAACAACCGTATGCAAAACGGTTTTATCTAATGTTTTATGCTCTCTTAATTTGTTCTCTAACAGTCCTAATGTCAAAAGAGTACCAAAAACAGGTACATTTAACTGCTTCAGGATATAAGGTAATGCCCCAATATGATCCTCATGTCCATGGGTCAGTACAATACCCCTCACTTTATCTTTATTTTTGATCAGATACGTTATATCGGGGATAACCAAGTCAATCCCCAACATATCATCTTGAGGAAACGCCAAGCCACAGTCAATGACCAAAATGTCATTTCCGTACTCTAAAATAGTCATATTCTTCCCAATTTCATCCAAACCACCCAAAGCAGCAATCTTAATCTTCGCCTTGGATTTCGGTTTTCTTCCTGCCAAAAAAAGCACCTCCTTTAATTTTTGTTTATATTTTTATTTTTTAAATTACGTCGTAAAAAGTGCAGCTTTCACCGCAAAGCAAAACATTTCCAAATTTTGGTATACATAAAAATGGCAGGTTCTACCTTTTTCGAAAAACATCTCTCCATTCATGTTTTCTTAAAAGCTCTGCCAATCTATACATATTCTGTTTTACTTCTTTTTCCGCACATGATGGTGTCAAGACTATGCGTATATTTACAAAGCAAATATACTTATAACCGACGGTTTGCAGGCAAACCTTTATTTTCAGTGGTGGCTTGCTATCCCCACTGAAAATAAAAGAATTCCCCCACCACCT
>JBKEAS010000285.1:0-1596 GCA_047972635.1 Anaerotignum sp. | reverse complement strand
GCCGCTGGCAATACCGCCACCGCCGCATTTTTGGCTCCGCTAATTGTAACTTCCCCCACAAGGCGTTTTCTGCCTTTTACAAGCAATTTATCCATACAACCTTCATCCTTCCAAAAAATTGCCAAAGGACATTGCCTTTGTCATGAAAGCGGGCTTGTCTCTCATTTTTTTCGATCAACCAATCAATTCTATTCTTTATAACCCTAATATTCGAATTATATCACGAAAAGCCATCTGTGAAAAGTATTTTTTCCTTCTCCCCACAGAATTAAAGCTTTTATTGCAATAAAATAGCCCTTATTCTCTAAAACAAAGAGACTTACTATCCCCTGTAGCTGTCGCACTAATCAAAGGTTTTTATGCAAATTCCTGCATAAAAACCGAACTTTCAGTTCGTCCGGTAGACTTCTTTCCGGTCTACTCTACTCCACTTCACGTCACGCAAAGCAAAAAAAGAGGGAAAATCACCCTCTTTTTTTTCACCTTTTATTATACACCTTTTTTTACAATTTGGCAAGTATAAGCATTTACCAAGTATGGTTCCTTTTCCTCCATGGTATAGATACGATAGCATGGCTCCAGATATAAGCTTGTTCCTGCCACCACGTTGCCTTGCTCCATCAAATCGTAGCCTAGCTCAATCCTTTGTACGGTTGCATGCGAAGCTTCGCCATTGCGTGTCTTCCATTCTCTCATAAATGTCATCAACGCCTCATCCACAAAGCAAATCTCTTTCTTTTGTTCACTCGTTCCTGTTATTTCGCAATACGTAAAATCAATTTGATAAACTCCCATATTTGAAACAAAAAAAGTAACTTCATTAGAAAAAATAACTTCTTCTTGCAACGTAGAACAAAATTCAACCACCCATCCATCTTCTCCTTCAGAAACGTAATTTAGCTTATAGTCCCCAAAAAGATCTTTCATCTTTTCCATATTCTGCTCGGCGATCTCTATGGCATCTTCTCGTACAAGTTCGCCCAATCCCCTCTGGATGGTGGCATCTGTGAATGTACCACGGTCGCCTTCTAGTACCAAGGTTTTTGTATCCGTTTTATATAATATCTGCGTCCCCAAAGATACTCTCGTTTTTTCTCCGTCAAAGATAGTCGCTTCCAAATCTTCCTTTGCATAGCTTGGAACATTTGCTTCAAAACGATACATTGGATCTTTGTCCGTCTTTAAATTTGTATACATCGTAATTCCATTCTGAGATAAAACTTCAAAAATAGCCTTCTCTTGTGCTGCAGTCATGGTGTTTTTCTGTCCTTGACTTATATTTAGCCCTGCCAAAATAGCATTCAATACTACAAGCAAGACAATAACAAATCGCTTCGCACCTTCCCACTCCATGACCTTGCTCCTTTCTCATTTACTCATTCAACGTATCCAGGTATGTCTCTGTCACAAATAAATAATCATACAGAGTAACAAACCATTTTAGCCCAATATCTCCAGATAATTCTACATAATAACCCAAAGAAATATTTTTCACATCAGAAATTTCTTTTTGTTCTACCATCGTTTGATATCGCTTATTCGCATTGTCCAGTGCATCAATAAACTGCACATTTAGCTCCATGTTTTGCCTACCTG
>JBKEAS010000328.1:0-2594 GCA_047972635.1 Anaerotignum sp. | reverse complement strand
CATGAAGGGAAAAAAAGAGTACATCTTTTGGCACTTGGTGATGTGGGAAGCACTGTTTTGACTGCATTAAAGCTTTTGGGTGGCGATTGTATTGACACATTGGGTATTTATGATGTAAACGAAAATGTTTGTAAAAGATGGGAGAGTGAGTTAAATCAGGCGGCATTTCCCTGGGAATATGATCAAATGCCAGAGGTTTTGATTTTAAAGGAAGAAGATCTTTTTGATTGTGATGTGTTTGTATTTTGTGCTTCAAAAGGTATTCCACCCGTTGGGAGTGAAGTGGTGGATGTTCGGATGGTTCAGTTTGAGGCAAATAAAGGGATTATTTCTATTTTTGCAAAAAAAGCTAGAGAAGCCCAATTTGAAGGTTTGTTTGCAGTGGTTTCCGATCCTGTTGATCCCTTATGTAAGGCTGCTTTGATGGCAAGTAACACAAATGAAAACGGCGTCTTTGATGCAAAGGGACTGCGTCCAGAGCAAATTCAAGGATATGGATTGGGTGTTATGAATGCTCGTGCGGCGTACTATGCAAAAAAAGAGGAAAGGTTTTCTTCTTTCTTAGAAGAAGGCAGAGCTTATGGACCGCATGGAGAGGATTTGGTGATTGCAAACAGCATCGAAAATTATAATGATACCATTTCTAGAGAATTAACCAGGTTGGCAATTGAGGCAAACCTACGTACCAGAGATCTGGGCTTTAAGCCCTATGTGGCGCCTGCCATATCTTCGGCAGCCATTTCGCTTATTTTAACTTTACGGGGAGAATGGCACTATAGTTCAAATTATTTGGGTGGGGTGTATATGGGCTGTAAAAACAGGACGACACCCTGGGGGTTAGAAATTGAAAGTTTACCATTACCAAAAGAGCTTTTTTCTAGATTAGAGAAAGCATTTTTGGGATTGGAGGAAATTTTATGAAAGAGAAGTTGACCTTAGTTTATCCCAGATGCGAAGATGCGATTAGAACCAGACGATTGTATGCTTTATTGGAAGAAGTTATGCGTAGTTATGAAGTTGAAGTGATTGAGACGGTGGAGGATTTTGTACCACTAAAAAACAAGAAGATTATTTTTGCAATTCCTTTGGGCATTTCGGGTGTGAATTTGGAGTATTATCGATTTTTGAAAAAAATGCGGACAGATCTCTTTATGTTAGAGGGGAGTGTTGGCGGAATTATTATTGATGGGGAAAGTGAACTTTACACAAAATCTGTCGCCCGTGGACTAATATTTACTGCAAACCAAGCTGGGTGCACATTTCCCGGCCGTGCTATGGTAGAGGGCACAAAAGATTTATTCAATTATAATATTCAGGCTATGAATTTGGAGACAGATAACTTGACAGCATACCATATTTCTGCAAAAGAAATGATTAAGCGTGTGGTCGAGTTTCGGCATTTACAAAAAGAGCGAGCAAATATTCTTGTAATTCATGCCAGTAATTACAGCACATCAAATACAGCAGGGCTCTGGAATATGGTGAAAAAAGAATTGAAAAACTGTGATATTACTGAAATTTCCCTTAGGAATGGGGTGATTCAAGATTGTAGTGGATGCCCTTTTGGTATGTGTATGCATTTTAGCGAAAAAGCTAGTTGTTATTATGGCGGAGTCATAGCAAAAGAGGTTTATCCGGCAATTTTAGCTTGCGATGCCATAGTTGTTTTGGCACCAAATTACAACGATGCAGTAAGTGCCAACATCACGGCATTTATCAATCGTTTGACAGCATTGTTTCGTATGACACAATTTTACAAAAAATATTTATTTTCAATTGTCGTTTCGGGTTATAGCGGAGGCGATATTGTAGCGGAGCAATTAATTAGTGCGTTAAGCATGAACAAAACATTTCGCTTGCCTTCTAAGTTTGCTATGGTAGAAACGGCAAATGATCCAGCAAGTATCTTTGGAGTTATGGGAATTGAAGAAAAGGCCACAGTTTTTGCAAAAGGTATGATGGAAGTATTGTTAGAAAAGGAATAAAAATGTATAGGAAAAAGAATTTTCTAATATTATTTATAGAGGACATTTTAATGATAAAAGGGGAAGGATCAATTATATTTTTTAAGTTTTCGTAATAGTAATATAAGTCACGCTATTGTCGAATAAAAACTGAATATAAGTGCAATTTATTTTTGCCAAAATTTATATTTGTCTTTTGTTGTCTGTATAACTTAAATTGAATAGAAAAAGAAATGCCCTTAAAAAATGGATAAATATTGTATAGATAATGAAAAAAACAAGAGCTAGCATTATTCATTATGGTTAATTCTCTAATTAATATTTCTTTTTGCAATTTCAATTTTTAGTTGACAGTGGTCAAAATAGCTAGATATAATGACCTAATATACATTCATAAGGCTACGACTAGATGCAAACACATATAGGAGAGGCTTTCTTCATGTTCTTGTGTGGTTGTATCTAATGGTAGTCCTTTTTTTTGTATAAACTATAAATTTTAAATGAAAAAGGGAGGTTGAAAGTATGGAAGGTAGTGTTCCTAAGTTGTTTGGTACTATGGTTTTTCATGAGCAAGTGATGAAAGAGAAATTGCCCAAAAGCACCTATAAAGTAATGTGTAAGGTGATGCAA
>JBKEAS010000044.1:0-13717 GCA_047972635.1 Anaerotignum sp. | reverse complement strand
CCATCGTTAGCTTTATCAAAAAAGAATTTAACCTCGCTGTTGGCGATCGTACAGCGGAGAGCATTAAAATTTCCATTGGCTCTGCTTTTCCCCAAGAAAAAGAAGAAGTATTGGAAATCCGCGGCCGTGATTTATTGACCGGTTTACCTAAAACCATCGAAATCACCTCCATTCACATACGTGAAGCTTTATCCGAACCTGTGACATCCATCATCGAAACCATCAAACAAACCCTTGAATGTACCCCGCCAGAACTTGCGGCAGACATTATGGAATTTGGTATTACTTTGACTGGTGGCGGTGCATTACTAAGAGGATTAGACAAACTAATCAACGCCGAGACAGGAATGCCCGTTCATGTTGCAAATGAGCCACTAAACTGCGTTGCAGTTGGGACAGGCCTTGTTTTAGAACAAATTGACAAGCTAAAGTCTGTACTTATTTCTCCTAGAAAAGCATTGTTTTAAGATAAACATATAGGCAAAACCACCCGAGCCTTGAAGGAGCGTTTTACTTTGATTGATTTTTGGCAAGAATACAAAAGCAAAATTATCGCTGTAATTGCAATTATCATAACCGTTGTTGCATTGTTTTTTGGCGGAAGAAACACAAATGCCTCTGCATTTGAAAATGTTGTAGGTTTTGTTGTTACGCCCTTTCAAGATTTGACTGCAGGCATCGACCGTTGGGTTGGACATAGAGCGGAGTCCGCACAAGACAAGGAAACTCTTTTGGAAGAAAATACACAGCTAAAAGAAGAATTGGCAAAAGTTCAAGACCAAAACATAAAGCTGAGCGAATATCAAAAAGAGAACGAGAATTTGTCGGCCTTATTAAAAATTTCTCAAAAATACCCTGAATATAAGAGCACAGGAACAACAATTATTGCCAAAAACCCTGGCGTTTGGTATGACATCTTCACCATCGACAAGGGAACCTCGGATGATCTTTATGCAAATATGATCTTGATTGCACCTGAAGGTATTGTTGGGAAAATCATCGAAAGTGGCACCACCTATTCAAAAGCACAATCCATTTTGGACAGTAGAAGTGCCGTTCCCGCTATGAGCCTTCGTACAGGCGATCTTGGCGTTGTAAAAGGTGATTATTCCCTTATGGCAGAAGGTCTTTGCAAGATGGAATATATTGATGTAGACGCACAGATTTCTGTAGGAGATGAAATTGTCACCTCACACCTATCCGAAGTTTACCCCGAAGGTCTTTCTATTGGAAAGGTAACAAAGATTGAAACAGACACCAACGGACTAACAAAATTTGCAGTAATCGAGCCCTTTGTGGACTTAAAACACTTAGATACACTTTTGGTCATTGATAAAAGTACAACGGAGGAAACCCCTTGAGAATTCTTATTACAACCATTGTGGTTCTAGTCAATTTCATATTGCAAACAACGCTTTGTAATTATTTGACAATACAGGGTGTTTTTCCCAATACTGCGCTGATTATTGTGGTTTCTTACGCCCTATTGCGTGGAAGTAAAGAAGGCTGTATTATTGCCATTTGCTCTGGCATCTTATTTGATATTTTCTTCGGGGCTGCCACTGGGTACTACTCTTCATTGTTTTTACTATTTGGTTTCTTTACAGGAAAAAGCCAGAAAAACTTTTATAGAGAAAATTATTTACTTCCCATATTGTTTTGTTCCGTTGCGGCAGGCATATTTGAATGTATCCATTTTATAACGGAATTTTTATTACGCAAAGATGCAGACATTCTCTTTTTCTTTGTACGCGTCTTACTACCTAATATTGTATACACCACCGTTGTTACTGTCCCAATTTATCGTATCTTATTTGGGCTTAACGAATGGTTAGAACTGAAAGAAAAATATAAACACCGTTTATTTTAAGGTGGCCTTTGATGCCACCATAATCTCCACCAGGAGGACGCTATGAGACAATATATTGAACATTTTTTTGAATTATGTAGAAGCCGAATTTTCGTCATATTATGCGGAATTTTTTTGCTTTTTTTCATATTGTTATTACGTCTATTTTCCTTGCAGATTATTCATGGCGAGCAATACGATGAGTCTATCACTACCAGTGTTTCTAAAACCGTGAATGTACCTGCACCCCGCGGGAATATTTACGACCGCTATGGCAGACCTTTGGCAACAAATTCGGTCGCCTATTCTGTGCAAATCGATGATAGCATCACGTTGGATTTGACGGAGCACAAAGAAAAATTGCTTCTACAATTAACCTCTGACCTTTGGGCGGAAGGAGCAACCCCTTTTGACACATTGCCCATATCCTCTTTTGCACCTTATCGGTTCACCTTCCAAGGAACAGAAAAAGTGCAGAAAAAGGCAGAAAAAGATTGGAAGGAGTCCTTATCTTTCCCTTCTGAACTAAAAAATGCAACTGCATCAGAAAGCCTTAACTATTTGCTTGAAAAATATAACGCCCCCAATTCTTACTCTTTGGCACAAAAACGGGCATACGTATCATATTATATTTCTCTTAGCGACAAAAATATTATGGCTTTGGTTCTTGCAGAAAAATTAGCCGAACATGGCGAAACTTTTACCGACGAACTTCCCCTCTCGCAACAATCGCCCTACACCTTTCAGTTTAATGAAAACAAAACACAAGAAAAAAACTGGAAAGAAAGCATGGCGATGGAGGATGAAGAGCTCGATTACGACTCTCTTGAAACTTTAGACTACTTAAGAGACTTTTTTGGTCTGCCCAAAGGTTTGCCCACAGATTTAGTAAGAAACACCTTAGGCATTCGTTATTCTCTTTACTTACAAAGATATCAACAGTATCAGTCCGTTACCATTGCAACCGATATTACAGCAAAAACTCTAGCATATGTTGAAGAAAACCAAGATGTTTTTCCAAATGTGCTTATTGATACCGTATCCTTAAGAGAGTATCCACAAGGCGAGTATTTTTCTCATCTTTTAGGCTACATTAGGCAGATGACGGAAGCGGACTATGCTTTATACAAAGATGATCTTGATCCGGAAGGAAATCCCGTTTATAGCCAAACTGACATCGTTGGCCAAACGGGCATTGAAAGGCTTTATGAACGTCAATTAAACGGAACAGATGGCAAGATTTCTATCGAAGTAGACAACCAAGGACGTCGTATGAGCGTTATCGATTCCACTGACCCGATTTCTGGCAAAGATGTTTTCCTCACGCTAGATAGCAACCTACAAAAGATTGCCTACGACACTTTGGAATCTGAATTACGCAGTGCAATCATTCGAAAGTTAAGCTCATCCGGAAAAAACTCTGCCTCCATAACCGATATGTTCACCGCCATGGTTAAGGCAAACCATATCTCTGCTTCAAAGATTATGTACGCAACAAGCGGCACGCAAAAACAACTTTATGATCGTTTTCTTGCCGCAAATCCCGATTTTTCTATTGAAGATGAGGATGCCATACTAAGCGTACAAAACTTTTTGCTTGATGGCTTGGCAAGAGGTACCTTCTCATCAAAAGAGGCTCTTTTGATTGCAATGGAACAGGGAACTTTGGCATCTACACCAGAAGATCTGCAAGCTGTTCAAAACGGCTCCATCGCCCCTTACACTATGATTTTAAATAAGCTAAATAGTGGCGAATTTGCACCTTCTGACACAGCCCTTGACCCTTGCACAGGTTCTGTGTTTGTCACAAAGGTTGGAACAGGTGAAGTTTTAGCCAGCGTTTCCTACCCTTCTTATGACAACAATGAGCTTGTAAACAACTTCAACAACTCTTATTTTAACGACCTTTTACAAGATGGAAACACACCTTTGGTAAATCGTCCATTAAAACAAAAGAAGGCACCTGGCTCCACTTTTAAAATGATTACAGCATTAGCAGGGTTGGAAACAGGCGCAATTACCCCAAACACCTACATTCATGATTTAGGGTTATACAAAGATGCTGGAACACCCTTTGCACGTTGTTGGATTTACAGCAATACAGGCGGAACACACGGCTCAATCGATGTTGAGACTGCCCTAGAGGTTTCTTGCAACTACTTTTTTTACGAAGTTGCTCATCGCATGGGCAATGCTGCCGAAAATACAACAACCGAGGGTATTACAGCCCTAAACGAATATATGGCTGCATTTGGCTTAAACACACTAACAGGCTTGGAACTTGATGAGTATGCCCCCACCATGGCTTCACCTTACAACAAGGAGCGTACCGTAAAAACAATTAACCCCGATGCCACAACTAGCCAAACTCGCTGGACAGACGGCGATACCATTCGTGCTGCAATTGGACAATCGGTAAATAGTTATACACCGGCACAAATTACAAAGTATATTTCAACCTTGGCAAATGGCGGAACACTATACCGCCTACACTTAATTGACTACTTGCAAAATCCAGATGGCACACTCTATCTAAATGTGGACGAAACAATTGAAAATGTGACCTCTTTCCAAAAAGAAAATTTAGACGCAGTATACCAAGGAATGTATCAAGTTACAACTGGTGCGCGTGGCACCCTTCGCAACTCGTTTAGGGATTACCCCGTAAAAGTTGCCGCAAAAACAGGTACTGCTGAGGAGGACAAAACAAGAAGTTCTCATACATGGTTTGTTTGTTTTGCTCCTTACGACGACCCACAGATTGCCATTACAGTTATGATTCCTTTTGGCGAAGGCAGTGGCTCACCGGCACCCGAAATTGCAAAAGCAATCATTACCGAATATTTGGGGCTAGACTACATTCCAAAAAACACAAACTTACAGACCTTTTTAACACAATGATACAGGAGGGTATTATGAATATAGAAAACCATGTTGTATTTAAAGGCACAAAAGACGGCGTCACTGTTCTTTTTCAAGAAGATGCACCGTTTGACCTTCTTTGCCAACAATTAGAGACGAAAGTACAAGAAGCCGGTAAATTTTTTGATAATGTGAAAACTGCCTTGGCATTCAAAGGCCGTACTTTTTCCGAAGAAGAAGAAGCACAACTGCTTGAAATTATTTCAAAGCACACAACAATGGAAATTACGTTTTTAAAAACCGAAAACAACGAATTGTTGCAAATCACAACTTTATTGGAAAAACAAATAGAACCTCATAACCTTACTAAGTTCCATAAAGGCTCACTCAGAAATGGACAAAGAATTGACTTTGACGGAAGTGTTGTTGTCATTGGTGATATCAACCCCGGCGCAGAAATCAAAGCAACCGGCAACATCGTCGTTTTAGGTCAATTAAAAGGAATGGCACACGCCGGATGCAACGGGATGACAGACGCCTTCGTTGCAGCACTATACATGGCACCCGTTCAGCTTAGAATTGCCGACTTAATTACACGGTTTCCCGAAGAAAACAAACGTGGCAATAAGCCAGCAGAATACGCTTTTGTGCAAGAAAATCAGATTTTCGTCATGCCATTGTCGTAAAATAAGATTATTTTTTGATTTTTACTAAAAAAAATGGGTGCAAATTCTGCTAATTTTTGTTAAGATAGTAATATATATCATAATTCCTTGTATTGGTTTTTAGGAACAAGAAAAATTGACTTCTGGATTAGGAGGAAGATAGATGAGTGAAGTAATCGTAATTACTAGCGGCAAAGGTGGTGTAGGTAAAACCACTACAAGTGCCAACCTTGGCTGCGGGTTAGCGGTATTGGGTAAAAAAGTAGCATTGGTGGATGCTGATATCGGCCTTCGCAACCTTGATGTTGTTATGGGCTTGGAAAATAGAATTGTTTACGATCTTGTGGACGTTGTAGAAGGAAACTGCCGTTTGAAGCAAGCATTGATCAAAGACAAGCGTTATGACGGACTTTTCCTTTTGCCCGCAGCACAAACAAGAGACAAAGATGCGGTTTCTCCCGAACAAATGCAAAAGCTTTGTGAAAATTTAAAAGAAGAGGGCTTTGATTATGTCATCATCGATTGCCCCGCCGGAATTGAGCAAGGATTTAAAAATGCAATTGCCGGTGCTGACCGTGGTATTGTTGTTACAACGCCCGAAGTTTCCGCAGTGCGTGATGCCGACCGTATCATAGGGCTCTTGGAGGCAAATGGCCTAAACAACCCTATGCTTATTCTAAACCGTCTGCGTATCGACTTGGTACAAAGAGGCGATATGATGAATATCGAAGATGTAACAGAAATCTTAGCGGTTGATATCCTTGGCGTTGTGCCTGATGACGAAGCAATTGTCATTGCAACCAATAAAGGCGAACCTGCCGTTACCAACCAAGAATCTCGTGCTGGACAAGCATATAGAAATATTGTGCAACGTATTATTGGACAAGAAGTACCAATTATGACATTTGAAGAACAGACTGTAAATTTTTGGGGTAAGCTCAAAGGCTTGTTTCAACATTAACCCCCCTTTACCTCGACGAAAGGATGTGTCCGATGGATTTCTTAAGTTTCTTTAAAAAGAAAGATACACCGCCATCTGGTAGTGTTGCAAAAGATAGATTAAAATTGGTTTTGGTTCATGATAGAGTGAATTGTTCTTCTCAAGTGCTTGAAATGTTGAAAACCGACATCATCAAGGTTATTTCCAACTATATGGAGATTGATGAAGAAGAACTTGATATCCAAATCACACAAACCCAATCCGAAGAAAATAACGGAACTGTACCTGTACTATATGCAAATATTCCAATTAAAAGTATGCGTAAAATGCAGGATTAAACAAAAAAACGATAAGCCGAGAATAGGCGCATTTTTGCCTTCCCTATTCGCTCGGCTTTCCTTGTTTCAGCAATACGGGCTTTTTTTGCCCAGGTCGGAGGAATTTGACCCATGGATTTCAGAAAATATTTTCAAAATTTTGATTGGATACTTTTAGGTGCCGTTACGCTCTTGACCGCATTTGGTATTGTTGCAATCGCTAGTGCAACCCATATCAACTTGGGCGAAACCCCAACCTTTGTCATAAAGCAGGCTGCTTTTTTCCTAGTAGGGATTATCTTGATGGTGATTGCTGCAAATGTGGACTATGAATATTGCTCGCAGCTTTACACACCCATCTATTTTTTCAACTTACTATTGCTTGTTGCCGTTCTTCTCATTGGTACTGACGCAAAGGGTGCTGTACGTTGGATTGCCATTGGCCCTCTAACCATACAACCCTCAGAGTTTGCCAAGATTATGATGATATTTTGCCTAGCGAAAACAATCTCCATGAACGACGAAAAAATAAACGATTTGCCTTTTTTGGCATTTCTTTGCGGATATATCTTACTACCCATTATACTAATACAAAAACAACCAGCTCTTTCTGCAAGTTTGGTGTTAATTGCAATTTTTTGTATTCAAGTTTTTGTAGCCGGGCTTAGCTATACTTTTATTCGGAATGTGCTTATCGTTGTCATTCCCTTGGTTGCTTTTATTTTATGGGACGTGGCAAGAGAGAACCCTTTGATTATGGACAAAATTTTTGAGCCACATCAGTTCAATCGTATTCTCTCTTTCGTAGATCCAAAAAGAGATGCAAGCCTTTATTATCAGACAGAAAAGTCCATTGGTGCCATCGGCTCCGGACAGCTGACAGGGCAAGGGCTTTTCAACGGGACGCTCAACCAGTTAAGCTACCTTCCAGAACCGCATAACGATTTTATTTTCTCCGTTATTGGTGAAGAATTCGGCTTTGTTGGCTGTATATTTGTTTTGGGAGTCTTGCTTTTTATCATATTTCGTTGTATAGTATTAGCACTATCATGCAGGGATCTATTTAGCCAACTCATTGTTACCGGAATTGCTGGTATGTTTGCATTTCAAACATTTGTGAATGCGGGCGTTGCCTTAGGGATTTTGCCAAATACAGGTATGTCCCTGCCATTTGTAAGCTATGGTGGTAGCTCCATGTGGTCGAATATGATCGCAGTTGGCCTTATATTAAACATAAGAAAAAAAGAAACAAAGTCATTATTTGAGGGAGGATTGTTATGAACATCGGTTTAATCGCCCATGATAATAAGAAAAAATTAATGGAAAATCTTTGCATTGCTTACAGACATATTCTGAGCAAGCATAGCATTTACGCAACAGGAACCACCGGTCGTCTTGTAGAAGAGGCCGCAAATTTGACTGTCCATAAGTATCTCTCTAGCCGTTTAGGCGGAGAGCAGCAACTGGGCGCTCAAATTGTAAACAATGATATTGATGTCATGATCTTTTTGAGAGACCCCGTTTCTCCACAAGATTATGAATCGGAACTTAGTTCCATCTTCCGCCTTTGTGATATGCACAATATCCCCCTTGCTACAAACTTAGCAACAGCGGAAGTGCTCTTGTTGGCATTGGATAGAGGAGATTTAGACTGGAGAAATGTGGTGAGATAATTTATGGGGCAAATGCATTTTAATAGCACAGCTTTCTTATTTTTATTTGGATATTATTTTTTGATAAACCTAATACTCTACTGTACAATGGTCTTTGACAAAAAGGCCGCGATCAACAACAAAAGACGTGTTCCGGAGAAAAATCTTTACCTCATGTCTGTATTAGGCGGTGCACTTGGCGGACTTTTGGCGCTTGTGTTTAAACGTCACAAATCACGTCACATAGACTTCATCATAGTCTTTAGCATTACGCTGCTCTTACATCTATTGGTGATTTTCTGGATTATGAGTCACTTTATACTTACTTTTACCTAAAATAAAAAGCGGAGATGCTGTTTTCAACACAAGTATCTCCGCCTTTTTTATGCTATTTTAAGCTTTAAAATCCGAAATAGTGACTAAAACATTGTCATGCATCGTTTGTCAGCAAGCATAAAAGATAATTACCATGATACAGTTTAAACCGTTTTATCCTACTTGCAAAAATCCAAACCACATAAACAACACCATACCGTCTTTATCCTTTTTCTTGCCACCACTCTACCACTTTAAATTTTACCTTCGGCGTAATATCCTCTTGCGACATAGCAGATACGACCAAAAATTCTTCCTTAGTCAAAGAATTTTCTAGTCTTTGATAGCTTTCATCTGTGGTGTATCCCCAAGAAGCGTCAACATAGCACATTTGTGGGTATAACACACACCACCAATTTTGTCCCTTTGCCTCGCCTATTTCAATACGCAGTGCGTCATAAGCACCTGCCGGAAAAACCAAATCGTCGTATCGTTTATACGGAAAATCTTCCCGTACCAAAGACACGCTAACTTCATAATCATACCCTTGTGCCAACACCTCTTTTTGTGCCGTCTTACAAATTTCCTCTTTCGCACCTTCTAGTTTTTCCAAAGTTTCTTCCTTGCTGGTACAAGTTGATAAAAGCTCGCCATATTCCGCTAAAACTGCATCCCTTACTTTTATTTTTAGGCTCTGATCCATCTTAGTGTCACTATTTGCCAGTACATGAAACCGCACAACCTTTGCCGATATTCCGTTTTGAATGATTTGAGAATAACCTTTGGTCCAATATGCGCCAAACACAACACTAAACGTAACCCCAATCACAACGGCAGCACACCAATACCATTTTTCTTTTTTCCATAGTTCATATATTTTTCTTTGCAAATCATTTAATCTATACATAAGCTCACCCTTTTTTTCTTCGTTAAAGGGATGATTGCCCAATCTTTATGATTTTATTCATCGAATTCTTCCTGTATCTTGAATTTTTAAATCCGTCTCTACTTCAACCACAACATCCTTCCAAAAATCACCCCCATACGTCGGATATGTTCGCCGCAACCGTGCGGCTAAGCCGAGAAATTCCGCCTCATCCTTTTCTTGCGATATTTTTAAGGTGTTTTCCACTTCTTCTTTTATAACCTCCGAAAACAGCTCCTCTAATTTCTGCGTACCATCTTCAGAAAAGGTTTTCTTCTTTACACTTCCCTGCAGATTACCTTTGATTTTCAAGTCAATTTGGCAAAGAATGGTTCCATCTTGTTGTTTTTTAAATTCATAATCGACGTTATTCCTGACCACCTTTAGCGGAATGGTTCTTCCTTCCACCTCAGTCTCAAGCACAGCCCCTTCGCCTTCGCCTAACAACAATAAATACCCCTGTTCTTCTTTGTCACTCAAAAATAAGGACAACGTCAAATCAATCAGCGCCACACCACCACCTAAATAAAGCCCTTCCTCCACAGCTTCAATCCTTGGCAATATGCCAGAACCTTTTTGTTCCGTCAACTCTGTAAAAAAGGTATCCATATCTAACCCTTTTGTTACACCAACTTCCTTTGCCGTATTCCTATAAAAATCCCAAAGAAAAAGCCCCGTGCCATCGTCCTCGGCAATCATGGCATCTACGCAAGCTTCTGCCGATGACTCACTTCCCAATACCGTTACCTTTTTGGAAACTTCTTGGCTTCGCTCTAGTTCTTCTAGTAGCGAGAGCAACAAATCTTTATCCTCAAGAATGCTCTTGCCAAAAACAATCATTTTCAATTGCCCAAGCTCCGTCTTACGTGAATTACGGCTATCGGCGTTGGCAATGGCTTCAGCTAAAGTTGATCCCTGAGAAAGCATTTTCTTTGGTTCGGCTTCCTTTGTTTTTGCCGGCGCAAAGGCAATACTATATCCATCCTCCACCTTATCCACACCCATAGTTATCATATACTCTCTGTCCTCTGGGTCCCTTTTATCCCAACATCCTGTAGTGATAAAAAGTGGCAATATCGTCACAATCATCCATTTCCACCTATTCATACTTGCCCCTCCCTTTGATTAGATCAATACAGAGTGCAAAAAATGGCAAACACAATAAAAATGTTCCATTTAACCAAGGAGAAACCCGCACTCTCAACCAATATGCCGACGCCATATCCGGTGGGATTAATGCCACAACAAAAAGGATAGGAACCAAAAGAAACAACCAACGATTACGTTTTTGTGCCTTGGTTTTAAAAATACGTGTGCAAAGATCAATCCCAAAGAACAAAAGGCTTGATACATATATAAAAACCGTAACCATCCAAAGCCAAAGCAAAAATAAATCCTGTCTACCAAGAAAAATTCCTGAAAAGCTAACTCGTTCCATCATTTGTAATGTGGGCAATAGCTTAGCCGACAACGCCTCGGTGCCATATACTGCCAAAGATAGGAACACCAAAACTGTCGTAACCCCACAAGCCAACATACATGTAGACCAAATACGTCTGCCACAATGTGACCTTTTTTCCAAATAAGGGAAGATAAACAGCAATACCACAAGCCCCTGAAACAATGTGGCAAAAAACGGCAAGCTATCCGTAAATCCTTTTTTTGTGGGCATTTCTATTGGCAATACACGCTCGTACCCTGTGGAAATCGCAACAAAGAGCAGCACAACCACCAAAGGGATAAAAACCACCAAAAATAATATCTCCGCCGCCCTTGCACTACATTCTACCTCTTTCCACGCCGCAACCACACAAAGACCCAAAACCACCGCCATCAGTAGCCACACCGGCGTTAGCGGTAACATAGAAGAAGAAATAATATCACAAAATAACCGAAGCTCCATCGCTCCGTCAAAGATTAATTTCCCCGCTAAGGCGAGTGAAAAAAGTGTGCCGATTATGCCACCAAACGAACTTTTATACCACTCTACCGCAGTATAGGTTGGGTGTCTTTTCCCAAGATAAACCAAAAATACCGCCGTAAACGCAATAATAATTCCCCAAGATAGCGTTATAATCCAGCAACTATTTCCTGCAACAACTGCAATTTCACTTGGTAAAAACAAGACCGCTGTACTAAAAAGATACAACAAAAGCATACATTGCAACTGTCGCACAGAAATTTTATAATTTTCTGCAAACATAATTATGATCCCCCTTTTCGTCCCCTAGCAGAAGGCTTTGTAAAAATAGGACGTCTTTTCATTTTGTGCAAAGGCAAGCGAAATAAGGTATCTTCCCAATCCAAATCGTCATTAACAGATGCCGAACAAAATGGATACAGAAACGGAATACCATAAGACGTAAGGCTACATAGATGTGCCAAAATAAGCAAAAACGACACCCAAAGACCAAACAAACCAAATATGGCAGACAAAAATATCGTCGCATATTTACAAAGCCTAATTCCAGAAACAAGCCCTACATTTGGAACAACAAAAGAACAAATACCCGTCAATGCCGAAACAATCACGACCGAAGGACTAACAATACCCGCCTCCACCGCTGCAGAACCAATGATAATACCACCTACAATGCCAATGGTCGAACTTACCGGAGAGGGCAACCGTATTCCCGCCTCTCTTAAAAGCTCAAATGCCAATTCCATAATAATCACCTCGCCCACCACAGAAAACGGGATACTTTGCCTTGTGGTGGCTATTTTTAGTGCCAAGGCTGTAGGGATAAGCTCTGGATGATAGACCGACAAGGCAATATAAAGCCCCGGAAGTGCAATTGCCACAAACGCAGCAATATAACGAATGCATCGTATGAAGGACATAATCTCCCAGCGGTCATAATAATCCTCTGCCGCTTGGAAAAATACATTCAGCGTTACAGGAAGC
Source organism: Anaerotignum sp. (assembly GCA_047972635.1). Lineage (GTDB taxonomy): Bacteria > Bacillota > Clostridia > Lachnospirales > Anaerotignaceae > Chakrabartyella. Next base: position 1,287 of record JBKEAS010000044.1, on the reverse strand, counting down.
ATCACAACGCAAGGCGTGTTATCAATGACTAGCACAACTCTGCCCTCTAAAAGTGCGGATACCGCTTTATCTGGTCTTTCTGTCATCTGTAATTGCGGAAACGGGGACAACCAGCGTTTTTCCAAAAGCTGTTCGATATATCCACTATCCATGACCGCATCCAAATTCATGGTGTCTAGCTGTTTTTCAATCTTTTCCAATGTTTTTGGTCGTACCAAATCTTCCATATACATCAGTGCCACGTCTGTTTTGCTTCTGGTGCCCACCTTTTTACGTTTTAACTTTAGCTTTGTGTCTCGTATACGACGGCGTATCAAAACCACATTGGTTGCCATAACCTCTAAAAAGGAATCTTTGGGGCCTTGGACAACAACTTCCATTTGTGCCTGATTAACACCCCTTGATGGGAAATTCTTTGTTGAAGCTTGCAATGCAAACGGGTTGCCGTCCATGAGTAGTACCGTATCGCCCAATAGAACTGCATCATAAATTTGTTGTAAGTCTGTGATTTTGCCAAGCTCACCTATGGCAATGCTCTCCTCCATTAATTCTTCTAATATTCCGCTATCGTTATTTTCCTTGGCACGGCTCATGAGGTTGGTCATAATAAAATCTTGGATGGCATTGCCATCAACAATATTATCTACATAAATCATATACAGCCGTGACTTTCCACTACCAACAACAAACTCACGCATCACCACATCGCCACAATCACGAAAGGATTCTTTTATAGCAACTATATTTTGTGATAGATCTTTTGATATCTGCATACATTCCACCGCCTTTCACTTTTGCTTATTTTTCCATGTAACGCCGAAACTATGCAATAAAAAAAACGCCTATTCAAAATAGACGTTTCTTTTTTCTGATTTTAGTTTTTTAAAAGCCAGCGATGCAATGAAATTAGCTAATCAAGCTAGAATTTTCAAAGGAGAATACCTGCATATCGTAAGCAAGTGCAATTTGATTTACTGTATTTTTTGCTTGCTCTACGCCCAAAGCCGCTTGTTGTAAGGTAAGCAGTGTGGTGTTTCCTGCGTTATAAGTAACTTCTGCCACTTTATAATCCGCCTCTGCACGCGCTAAGTCTGCCACTGCTTGGTTATAGTTTGCCTCTGATTGTTCTAACTGCACATATGCATTACGCAGTGCAAGTTCTTTATCTGCTTTTGCTGATTTTAAAGCTCTTTGCTCTGTTTCGTATGTATTCTTATTTGATTTATTTCCAGCGTTTGTTGTAGACTCTGGCAAATAATTCATGGTGAATTTTGCATCTTCAACAGC
>JBKEAS010000333.1:0-2130 GCA_047972635.1 Anaerotignum sp. | reverse complement strand
GAAAAAGTCATTGGCGAAGGAAAAATCCTCACTGCTGATATGGGCGGAAGTGCCTCTACAGAAGAATTTGCAGATGCAATCATTTCTGCTCTATAAAATTTGATTTTTAGATACTTCGGATGCCTCCCCTGTCATGCAGGAGGTTTATTTAGGATCAAAACACACTACTCAAAAAATGATTGGAGAAAAAAAATGAATACCTCAAGTAATTCATGTACCTGTGACAATTTAAACTGTCCATTACACCCCATAAAGCATGACAACGGATGCACCCCTTGCATTATGAAGAACCTAAAATGAAAAGAAGTACCAAATTGTTTCTTCCATTTGCTAGAAAACACAAATTCAAGAACAGGCGATTCTTTTGTAGATTTTGCGAAATTGGTTTTAGGATAAAAACCAGAATATGCACCAAAAATTTGAAAAATCACTGTTTTAATATCAAAGCATTTTTACCTTAAAAAAAGCCATCTTGTATGCATTATAAAATCGCATACAAGATGGCTTTTTTATTACTTCGTTATTCCACCACAAAAATCCATTGTAATATAAAGCGTCTTTCCTTTTTGCGCAACGCCAACGCCAACAGAATCCATCATCGGATCTAACAAGCCACGATATTGTGCTGCTGTTCTCATCCATTGTTGATAAACATTAGTGACATCGCCTCTTTGTTGCACAATAATTTCCGAAGCACTGGTAAACGTAATTCCTGTTGACATAATCCGTTCAAACGGATTACTTCCATCTTTTCCTGTATAACCAAAATAGTCATTCGCAACCATGTCTTTGCTATGGTTTAAAGCAATACTTGAAAGCTTTTCATTTTGTTGCAATAAAGGTAATCCTTCTTCAACACGCTTGACTTGAATTAAATCAAGCAATTCCTGTCTCAAAGAAATACTCTCAGCGCTAGTTAAACCACTCTGAACGTCCATATTATAGGCAAATTCTTTCGTCTGGAGCAATACCCCTCGTATTTCCCCTTGATAACCAAGAGGAATTTTAGCATAAGTTGTTTCTGTTTCTACAATACCACTATGGTCAACCATGCTAAAAAAATCCAACTGTTTAATGTCTGCAGAAGTTCCATTGGCTATGGTGCCTAAATATGAAAAATGCTTCGTAGGAACAAAAATTTCAACAACTTCATCACTCTGTAAAGTCACAAAAAAGTAATTGTCATAGTTTCCCACATAAACATAACGCTGCAAACCAAAAATCGTTTTGTCTATTCTACTTGGTGTACCCCAATTTGCAATCACTTCTGCGCTAGTATCGCCTAAAGAAATTGGTTTTTCTTGAATATAAACCGTTTGATAGCTACTACCTATTTCCTTGCTCTCAGAAGTCTGCGTTACCTTTTCTACATTTTCGGGGACGGTTGTGTTTTCCACTGGCTCATTTTCTACTACTGGCTCATTTTCTACTACTGGTTCATTTTCTACTACTGGTTCATTTTCTACTACTGGTTCATTTTCTACTACTGGTTCATTTTCTATTTCTGATTGTATTTTTTCATCGACGATTTCACCATCTGCAAAATCCATCTCTGAATTTTCATCTGCGTAACGATAGGCTTTCATAAGTCCCACCACTGCCTCTTGAAATTTCAAGGCTTTTTCAGGATAAAAATTATAATTATCCCCAACCAAAATTCTGGCATTATAAACTCTATTTATCGCATCAACAGATGAGGCATACAAGTTAGAGGTGTCTGAAAAAATATTTTCATTCGTTCCTTTTTCTAACGTAATGCCCCACGCTTTCAAAATTCGATTTAGCATAATTGCCAGCTGTTCTCTTGTTAAGCTTTTGCTTGGCTCAAATTTATCCGAAGTCGTTCCGCTAATAATCCCCGCTTCATAAGCAATAATAACTGCCGAGTCATCACAATCAACAAAAGGACTTTTATTTTGAGGCACCAAGTCTTCTCCCGTCGTCTTTTCATACAATGCCACTACAATTTCACAAAATTCAAGTCTTGTAATATCTCTCTTTGCATCCAGCAAATCTTCTTGATCAATCAGTCCTTGATTATATGCCAGTTCCATGTAATCTTTGGCCCATGTATTCGCATTGGTCTGAATTGCAGCATACGCAGGTAGATAGCTACCCATTGCAATCAAT
>JBKEAS010000326.1:0-2371 GCA_047972635.1 Anaerotignum sp. | reverse complement strand
TATCTTATTGTATTTTTTTGCAAAATTTCTTATAATATACTATGTGAAATGGGTAAAATAAGAAATACGATTGGTTAGTAATGAAAAGAAATGTTGCCAGACTTTATGATAGTATGGGCTTCAGATGAGGATAGGTGTGAAACTTGAGTGAATTAAAGCTTTATCGTAGAAGGTTTGTTCCAAATGAAACAATTTATTTAAAAGACGATGAAATTCTTTATCGTGATGAAGAAATTATTATTACCAAATGGGTTGTTTTTCGTCCAAAAGAAGAATTTGACCATGGTGTATCATGTTACTATTTAAAAAAAGGCTTTAAAATTAGTAAATTTTTAAATAACAAAAATGAAACTGTTTATTATTATTGTGATATAATTGAAACAGAGTATAAAGAAAAAGAAAATACATATATTTTTCATGACCTATTGGCAGATGTAATTGTTTACAATGATGGCTTTGTAAAAGTTGTTGATTTGGAAGAATTGTCAGATTGTCTTGACAGTGATATTATTTCTGTAGAACGTGTGAAAAATACTCTTAGACAATTGAATGATCTTTTACAGATTATTTATACAAACGGCTTTAAGGAATTAACAAAAGTGCTAGAAACAGAGGAGTAGCTTATGGCGGATGATATCCATCGCGGACATAGAGAACGAATGCGACAGCGTTTTCTAAAAGAAGGCGGTGAAGGTTTTCATGATCACGAGCTTTTGGAAATGCTTTTATATTATGCTGTGCCTAGAGGAGATACCAATCCCCTTGCTCATAAAATAATAAAAGAATTTGGTTCTTTACTTAATTTGATACAAGCAGAACCAGTCGATATTTCTCGTCTTTGCGGTGTAGGGAAGAATACAGCTATTTTGATTTCCTTGCAAAAGGAAATCAGTAAGCGGTGTATTCAAGCCAGATGGCGTGATAGACCTGTTTTAAATTCGCTAAGCAAAGCGACGGAATATTGCATTTCTCTTACGGCTTATAAAAACAAGGAGACGTTTTATGTAATTTGCTTAGATAATAAACGTCGCGTCATTAACACAGTACAAATTACAGAGGGCACTATAAGTGTAGCTACGATACATCCTAGAACTGTGGTTGAAACAGTCCTAAAATTACAAGCTTCATCCGTAATTTTAACACATAATCATCCAAATGGTGCCTGTAAACCCAGCTTTGAGGATATACAAACAACCACAAAACTTGGTAAATTATTGTATGCGATGGAGGTACAATTGATTGATCATATTATTGTGGGGGATAATACAACATTTAGTTTTTTGGAAAATAATTTTTTAAATAAAGAAAATATGGAGGATTAAGTTATGTCAAAAAAATTATATCGTTCTAACACAGATGTGAAAATTTCAGGTGTATGTGGAGGTATTGCGCAATATTTTGATATCGACTCTACTTTGATTCGTTTGATTTGGATTTTGCTTAGTGTCTTTACCGGATTTTTTATTGGTCTTTTGGTTTATCTTGTATGTGTTTTTGTGATACCTGTTGATACAGGTTACATTGATGCGGAGTATGAAGAAAAGAACTAAAATCAAAACAACAACAAAGATGGCTCTGAAAATGTTTCACGGGCCATCTTTTTCGTTGTGATATAGAGAGGGGAATGGAACATGGCAGATGATAAAAAAAGAATTTTCAGCGGTATGCAACCTTCGGGGATGATTACGTTAGGGAATTATTTGGGTGCGTTAAATAATTGGACAAAACTTCAAGACGACTATGATTGTTTATATTGTATTGTGGATATGCATGCAATCACGGTGCGTCAAGAACCTGCGAAATTGCGTAAGCAGGCAAGGGAACTTTTGACACAGTATCTTGCTGTAGGTTTGGATCCTGAAAAAAATATCATCTATTATCAGTCTCACGTACCACAACATGCGGAGCTTGGTTGGATCCTTAATTGCTATACTTATATGGGTGAGTTAAATAGAATGACACAGTTTAAGGATAAGTCTTCAAAACATTCGGATAATATTAACGCAGGACTTTATACTTATCCCACACTGATGGCGTCTGATATTTTGCTGTACCAAACAGATTTGGTTCCTGTTGGCGAGGATCAACGTCAACATCTAGAATTGACAAGAGATATTGCGGCTAGATTTAATGGTGTTTACGGCGATACCTTTACAATTCCGGAAGGGTATATAGGTAAAGTTGGTGCCAGAATTATGGCTTTGCAAGAGCCAACCAAGAAGATGTCTAAGTCTGATGAAAACAAAAATAATACCATTGCTTTGTTGGATGAACCTGCGGTTATTATGAATAAATTCAAACGTGCGATGACAGACTCTGATAATCAAGTGCGTTTTGGCGAAGATAAGCCGGGTATTTCTAATTTATTGGG
>JBKEAS010000298.1:0-10378 GCA_047972635.1 Anaerotignum sp. | reverse complement strand
AACAGAAATCAATTTAGAAATTCCTTTTTCCTGCATCGTCACACCATAAAGCACATCCGCATATTCCATTGTGCCTTTTCTATGTGTTATTACAATAAATTGCGTATCTTTAGAAAAGTTTTTCAAATATTGTGCATACCTACTAACATTTGCATCATCCAAAGCTGCCTCGATTTCATCCAAAATACAAAATGGTGATGGTTTTAGATGTAAAATCGAAAACAAAATAGCAATTGCCGTCAAAGCTCTCTCTCCGCCGGAAAGAAGTTGCATATTTTGCAAGTTTTTACCTGGTGGCTGTGCTACAATTTCAATCTGTGATTCCAATACTTTCTCGGTATCAATCAATTTTAAGTATGCCTTACCACCGCCAAACATCTCCTGAAATACACGGCTAAAATTATCAGAAATCATTTGAAATTGCTCCCTAAATTGTTTTTCCATCAAGATAGACAGTTCTTCAATAATGCCTCTTAATTTCCCCTCTGCCTCTAAGATATCTGCTCTTTGTTTGGTTAAGAAAATAAATCGCTCCTTCACTTCCTTATATTGTTCAATTGCACCCACATTAACATCTCCCAAAGCACGTATATCCGCTCTGATCTCTTTCACAAGGCGTCCATTCTTCTCGTTGTGAGCATATTGTGCGTACTCTTTCGCCATACGATGTGTCATTTCATATTCTTCCCACATTTGGGTGGTGATACGAATTTTGTCTTCCTCTATCGCTTCTGTTTTTGTTTCTATTCTAAAAAGTTCATTTTCAATCAATTGTGCAGATGCTCTTTGTTCATTGGCTTGTTGCTCTATTTGTTGGCTCTCTTTGGCAACCTCTATTTTTTCTTCTGCTGCCTTTGCCAAAGTCTCTTGCAGCATAACTGTTTTTTCACCTACGAGGTCTGCCTCAACACGTAACCTTTCTTTTGTGTTTTCTTTTTCACCGCTACTTTGTATTAAGGAGATAATTTTGATTTCTTCTTCATCCAATTGGTTCAAAATAATTTGATTTTCAGTATTCAATCGCAAAATAGTCTCTTGTATGTTTGAAATATTCTGACTAATTTCCGAAATACGAATGCGAAATACTGTAATTTCTTCCATCAGTGTGTCTCTTTTACCTTTATCGCCTAACAAATTATCCTGAAACTTCCCAAGCTCTGAACTGATCTTTTCCATTTTTGTCTCAGAAAGTGCAAGAGCATCTTGATATTGCGTTAAATCTGCCTTTGTTCGAGATAACTGTTCATTTAATTGGCCTTCTTCCAAACAAATCAAACGTAATCTCTCTTGGTTTTCATTGGAATTTTGACTCGTTTTTTGCTTATCTTCATGGCTGGCATTTAGCGTTACAGCCAACTTTTGCAGTTCTAATCTTTTCTCAACAATTTGTTCCTCTATGTCTTGCATATCTTCATGGAAAAGTGCCAATGCATTTTGCAGTTCTTTCACGTCACTTCCCATTTTTTCTGCATTTTCCTGTAAAGAATGAATTTCTCTGCTACGGCTAAAAATATGGGTTGCCTTTTTTTGCTTTGAACCGCCTGTCATAGCTCCACCAGGATTTAAGATATCCCCATCTAGGGTGACCATCTTATATTGATGTTTATATTTTTTGGCTAAAATAACTGCTTGTTCCAAATGACTCACCACAATGGTACGTCCCAATAAGTTTTCTGCAATCTGGCGATATACCTGCTCAAACCCTACCAATTGACTAGCAACACCAATCACACCTACTTCATCTAGAATAGCAGGTCTACCATCAAATACACGCCCTTTTATAGCAGAAACAGGTAAAAAGGTTGCTCTACCTAAGTTCTTTGCTTTCAAATATCCAATTGCTTCTCGTGCATCTTCATCTGTTTTGGTAACAACATTTTGCAATGCACCACCCAGTGCTGCTTCGATGGCAACTTCATACTTTTCTTCAACTGTCAACAGCTGTCCAACCACACCACAAATCCCACGTTCTTCCTTATCCGCTAAATTCAAAAGACCTTTTACACTTTGAAAAAAGCCTTCATTTTCTCTTTCCATTTCCTTTAAAACGGATAATCTGGACTGTACTTGCGAAAACGCTCTTTCTTCTTTTGAAAGATTGCTTTGGGCAACTTCTTTCTGCCTCTGTGCCTCTATTCTATCTTTATCTAAAATTTTAAGTTCATTTTCCAAAAATGAACTATGCTCTTGCATCTCATTTTCTTTTTTATTCAAAACCGAAATATGTACTTCAAATTCATGCAATCGACTTTTCAAATGTGTCTTTTCTGTATGCAATTGTTCCATGCGAGTAAAAAATTGCTCTTGCAATGCCTCACGCTTGGCAATTTCACCCTTGGCTTCGGTTCCAATTTTGATCTGATGAAAAACTTCATCCTTATAATTTTCTGCTTGCGTTTCATCTCTATTCAAAGCAAAATTCAAAGACGTATATGCTTCTTCCAATTTTAAAAGTTCTTCTTGCTGTTTATTTTTCTCAAAAGAAAGTGCTAAAACCTGGCTATGGCAAAGTTCTCCCTGCGTTTGATTTTCCGCTTTTTGGGTTTGCTTTACCAAAATTTCTGCTTGTATTCTTTCAATGTTTGATAAATCATTTTGGCGCTGTTCTTCTGTTAAACGAATTTCGCCCTCTTGGCGTTCTTTTTTTGCACGAAGTTCTGAAATTTCTTGGTTTTGTTGTTGTAAAAAAATTTCTAGTTCTTCTGCCTTTGTTTTAAGCAAAGACATCACTTCTTTGTTCTGTCCTTCTTCCAAAAGATGATTTTGCAACTGTACTTGTGCCAAAGATTTATTTTCGGCTAGCTTAATTAAGTCTTGCTCCATACGATCTAAGTTCTTACAAAAATCCACTACCTCGGACTGCTTAAGCTCTTCTTTGAATATCAAATAGCGTTTTGCCTTTTCGCTTTGTTTTTCCAAAGGCTCCAGTTGTAGCTCAAGCTCGCCGACAATATCATCCACACGAAGTAAATTTTGCTGTTCTTTTTCCAATTTCGCAATTGCTTCATTTCGACGTGTTTTGAATTTTACAATACCAGCCGCCTCTTCAAAAATTCGTCTTCGCTCATCACCTTTTGCACTTAAAATTTCGTCAATTCTACCTTGACCGATAATGGAATATCCTTCTCTGCCAATGCCGGTATCCATAAAAAGTTCTTGGATATCCTTTAAACGACAAGCCACGCCATTGATACGATACTCGCTTTCGCCCGAACGAAAAACACGTCTACTTATTTGAACCTCTGTATACTCTAAAGGTAATGTTTTTTCCAGATTATCTAGCGTAATGGAAACTTCTGCAAAACCAAGGGGTTTTCTATTTTCGGTTCCCGCAAAAATAACATCCTCCATCTTATCTCCACGAAGGCTTTTTGCTCTTTGTTCACCCAAAACCCAACGAATGGCATCAGAAACATTGCTCTTTCCACTACCATTTGGTCCAACTACTGCCGTTACACCTTGGTTGAACTCTAATTTTACTTTTTCTGGAAAGGACTTAAACCCCTGTAGATCCAATCGTTTTAAATACATCGTGCACCTCATTTGTTTATTCTCACAAGATATGATTATCCCATAAGAAGTTTTCCACCACCATCGTTCTCAAATACCTTGCTATCAACTCATAAGTTACCCTTATTCTGACACTCACTTCATAAAACAGGATAATAACGAATTACCCCTTTAGGCGTTCCACTAATTTTTTAAAACTATCCGGCAACGGTGCTTCAAATTCCATGTATTCTTTCTTAGTAGGGTGAATAAACCCCAAAATTCTAGCGTGTAACGCTTGTCCTTCTAATTTAAAGGGTTGTTTTTTGGGCCCGTACACCAAATCACCCAGTAATGGATGACCTATATGCGTCATATGCACACGAATTTGGTGTGTTCTCCCTGTTTCAAGCTGTGCTTCAACTAAGGTAAAATTTCCCATACGCTCTATTACTCTATAGTGCGTTATCGCCTTACGGCTATGCTTAAGCGTTACCGCCATTTTCTTACGATCCAAAGGATTTCTTCCTATTGGTTGATCCACAGTGCCTTCTTCTTCTTGAAAACCATTAAACACAATAGCGTTATATTTTCTAGTGATACTATGTTCTGCCAATTGTTCCGCCAAAGACTGATGTGCAGCATCGTTCTTTGCAACCATCAAAACCCCCGAAGTATCTTTGTCGATGCGATGCACAATTCCCGGTCGTTTCTCTCCATTTATCCCAGAAAGCTCATCGCCACAATGAAACATAAGTGCATTCACAAGTGTCCCAGAAGTATGCCCAGGTGCAGGATGCACAACCATGCCCTGCGGTTTGTTTACAACAATCAAATCTTGATCTTCATATAAAATTTCCAAAGGAATATCTTCAGGTAATATTTCAACAACCTTTGCCTCCGGTATTTCCAGATCAATCACATCTTTTTCTTTCAACTTATAATTCGCTTTTACGTTTGCACCATTCACGCGAATATTTCCTTCTTCAATCAGCCTTTGTACCCCACTACGAGTTAAGCTTTCCATCGTTTCAGCAATAAAAACATCAATACGACACCCTATGTCTTCACGCTCTGCACCAAAAGTAAAATATTCCATATTATTCATCCTTCTTCTTTTCTTCTTCAGGTTCTTTAATCACAAACATAATCAAATACGCCAAAACCAAAACACCAATTACCACATAGATATCCGCCATATTAAACACAGGCCACTTGAAAAATGTAAATTCAAAAAAATCAACTACATATCCACGAAAACATCTATCAATCATATTACCAATCGCTCCCGCAAAAACAAGAACCATTGCCATCCTTACAAATTTATACTCGTTTGTTTTTGGTAGCTTCACATAAAAATATATCAAAGCAATTGTAATTGCCCCAGCCAACAAAAGTATCAGCCATCGTTGCCCTGAAAACATACCAAAAGCAACCCCGTAATTTTTTACAAAAGTTAGATCCATAAATCCATCTAGCAAAACCATGGAACCTATGGGCTCCAACTTTAATAAAGCCAAATGCTTTGTCGCTTGATCTAGTCCAATCAAAATAACAGCTGCCATTGCAGGTAATAACCACATAATAACTTCATCCTTTTTATTTATTTTCAGAAAAAATTCTTATTGTTCTTCTTACTGCTTTTCCACTTTTACACCCTCATTGCCTTTTTTAAACACAACAGACCTACAAAAAAGACGTACTAACAAGCTACATACAAAATGCAAAATAGCCGTGCCAGCAAAAATGCTTTGTCACAGCTTATTTTTGTGCCACTGTGATTTGAAAATTAGTTTTCCCAAAACTACAGAAAAAAGCGGTGTCTGGCAAAAAATTTCTGTCCACCGCTTTTTGGCTTATTATTTGGTTGTTTGGCGTTCTTCATCCAGTTCTGCTAAAATTTCGTTTTTATCTAACAACTCAATTTCTGCATACAACAACAGTTTAACCCTTGTACGCATTAATTCATAACGATTTTGCAATGCAATAACTTGTTGCTCCAATTCGTAGGATTTTGTTCTAGCATCTTGCAAAATCCCTTCTGCTTGAAGTTTTGCATTTTCGATAATCAAGTCGCCTTCTTTTTTTGCTGCCTGCTTTGTTTCTTCTGCCGCAGCTTCCGCTAAAGCCAACGTACGCTCTATGGTTTTTTGTAAAGTGGAAATTTGATCTGGCTGAACATTCGTCTGCGCTGGTTCCTCTTTCGCTGTCAAACTTTTATTATAAAGTATTTCATAATCTTCATAAAGATCATCTAAAAAAATATCAACCTCTTCTGGCGAATAACCAACGGAAACCTTTTTAAAATCCTTTGTAGCAATATCATTCGGTGTAATCACGCAAACCTCTCCTTATCTATATATGCACTTCCAGTTCCAAAACAATTCTATCTTTTTTGGTTTTTCCACCAACTTCACCCACACAAAAACGCCCAAAGCCTCGGGCTGAAACCATATCTCCTGTTTTCAATATGTGCGATGTGGCAGTCATAACTGACCAGTTTACATTTACTTTCTCACTTGAGATTAATGCCTGTGCTTTTGCTCTTGAAAGATGTAAGACCTCACTCAAAATAGCATCTAACCTCATCGACGCTACGGTAATGCGTCGAAGCTCAACACGCTTTTGGGGAGAAATAAAAGTCTCATCCACCTTTTTCACGACCACCGCCGTCTTTGACACTTTGTCCAAATTGGTTTCAATGTACTCTGACATTTCTGTATGAACAAAGCAAATCGCTCCATCCTCAGAAACCAATATATCCCCAATCTTGCCTCTCTCTATTCCCAAGGCCAAAATAGATCCTAAGTAGTCCCTGTGGCTAAGGTCTTTTTGCCCAAATTTTATATTTTTTGGAACAATATGTAATGTAGAGATGGGAAAGTATTTTTGTTCTAACGCACTTTGTTTTGGTGCAAAGCCAAGCATCACTCGCTCCGCATCCTCCGCGCCACCAAAGGCACGCACATCCAAATCATCTATACTTTTCAATCGTTGCATAAATCTTGTACTCTTTGCAATATCCATATACTCGCTAAATTGCACTTCATAACGCTTTAACGCAAAATTTGCTTGATCTAATACTTTTGCAAAAAGCAACCGTTCTTCTGGATTTTGTATTTCTTTTAACATCTGTTGCCTATTCAAAGAAGCACCCATTTCTTACAGTAGTAAAACTGCTGCCATTATCAACTGCTTTGCAAGCATCATCAAAATCAAAGCAATAATTGGAGAAAAGTCTAACATCATTCCGCCGCCAAGAGGTGACTTATCCAACATTCTACGACAAGGTCCTAAAATAGGCTCTGTCATTGCAATGAGAAATTGACCAATCGGGTTGTTATATCCCATAGGCAACCAAGAGAGAATGATACGAACAAAAATCAGAATCTCCATCACATAAAAAAACATATCGACAGCTTTAATTAGCAAAATTTGTAAACTACTCAATATTCATTACCTACCTTTATCTGCTATTACTTACCCAGGGAAGAATAACGCCCTTTGTTTTTAACTCTTCTTTAAAATCCCCTGAGATATCAACATTTTCTGGTGCAATAATAAAAATATTATTGGCAACTCGTTGGATAGAACCTTCTAAAGAATAGCAAGTACCACTCAAAAAATCCATAATACGCTGTGCAACTGGATATTCCAGTTTCTCAAGATTTACCACAACAGGTCTTTTTGTTTTAATCTGATCACAAATTTCTTGTGCATCTTCATAACAGGCAGGTTTAATTATCACAACTTGCATCTGCACATTTGTATTGATGCTATAAATCTGTGAATTTCCCTTTGCAGTTGCTTTTGTTGGTGCTGTAGAAAAATAATCACTTTCTCTTGAAACTTCACGCAACCCCGCATAACTTGTAGACGATACCTCTCTTTGAGGAACAGTATAACTATCATCTTCATCAAAATCATCATCTTCATATTCTCCAAACATTAAATCTTTCATTTTATCCAATAATTTAGCCATTTTCCATTTTCCTCCTAAAATTAACCTCTACTTCATTTGGTTAAAATAATCTCTTTGACCAAAAATACCTGTGCCTACCCGAACAACCGTAGCTCCTTCTTCAATAGCGACTTCATAATCGCCGGTCATCCCCATTGATAGCACGTCCATTCTTATATTATCAATTTTTTTTGCATTGATGTCAACCTGTAATTGCCTCATTTGCTGAAAATATTCCCTATTTTCTTCTGAATTTTCAACAAAAGGTGCCACAGTCATCAATCCTCTGACACGTAAATGTTCTCTACTTGAAATTTCTCGAACAAACATTTCCACATCTTCCGGACGAATACCAAACTTACTTTCTTCATTGGCGATATTCACTTCAACCAAAATATCCATAACAAGACCTTTTGCAGCTGCTCGTTTCTCAATCTCATCTGCAAGCTTCAGATTCTCAACAGAATGGATCATGTCCACCTTATCAATAATGTATTTCACTTTATTTGTCTGCAAATGTCCAATCAGGTGCCAGTGTAACCCTTCGCCCATAGGTTCGTATTTATCCATAATTTCTTGCACCTTATTTTCACCAAGGGAGGTAAGTCCAGATGCCACTGCCTGCTGTATCACTTCCACCGTTTGTGTCTTGCTAACTGCCAAAAGAAGAATATCTTCTCTGACTCTGCCACTCTTTTTCGCTGCAGCAGAAATCTTTGCTTCTACTAACGCTATATTCTCTGCAATATGACTCATAGATTCTTCTCCTTTAATACAAACTTTGACCCTCTTTAATATTTTTTGCATCAGATACAATCATATCATAGGCCTGTAATCCATAATTCGTTCCAGAACGAACAATTGCATATTCTTGATTTTGATCTAATATATCCACACTAACAAACTTTGCCATGGAACTATTTGCCACATATACGCCTGTTTTGGGCATCAAATTAGCTATGGTATGTTGTGTTGCATCTTCGCCTGTGCCTTGCAAAACAACATCGCCTAACTTTAATTCTCCATTCTGATCGATATAGCAATTTTCATCATCAGAAGAAATAATAGAAACTGCTAAAAATTTAGCATTTCCTCCATTTACTAACAGAACGCCATCCTTGCCCAAACTTTCCGTAACACAATCTTTGGGCACACTAATCAAAGATTTTTCTACGATCGCGTTATTGGGAACCTTCAATCCTTGAATGGAAGCTGTATCTAGATAAAACTCTAAAACTCTTTTTTCCATAAATAGTTCCATTTGTTCATAAGTTGAAAAAACGACTCTTGTCTCTTTTTCTCCAACTTGAAGTGACTCAACCTTCGAATTGATCTTAACCGCTCCATCCTGCAACTGTAAATTCAAGGCTTTCCGATCGCCCGTATTCCAATTAACCACCTCAGAATTAGGCACAAATACAACAATATACCATTCGTTACTTTTCACAAGTTTAAACAAGGGCTCGCCTTCCGCAACTACCTCTGTCTTTGAAATATAATTGATTTTACTATCACCAATTTGATCTTTGGTAAGCTCCTCAATACCCTCTGGAGTCAAAGTTTGCTCTAATCCGTCATAGCTAAGGGCAATCGTGCCACTTTCTGGAGCTTGGACTGCACTTTGATTTTGTGCCAGCTCCTTCTCATATTGGGATTTTTCCTCGGTCAACTGTGAAAAACTTTCTACATTTTCCGAGAGCCAGATCTCATTTCTTTGATCCATATGTGTTTCCACTTGATCTTTCATATCGTAAAGATAACTTAGGTCCGTCTTCATTGATTTACCAGCATACGAATCAACCACACGTTCAATATTTTCTTCAATTCTAGTAATGTCCTCAGAAAAGGCCGATATGTCCGTACGAATTTTTTGCGTTTTTAGGATATCCTGATCTACTTTTTCCAATGCAGTCTCAATTTCATCTGTAGAATCCGTATCCTTTACTGTACAAACCACAGTATTTTTGGAAACATAATTTCCATCTGAAAATTCATAGTAGGGTTGTCCGGCCCGATTACTATTAACCACTTCTTCATTTCTAACAATCAAACCCGTATATTTTTCAGGTGTATCGATCCCACCTTGCTCCACCGTTTCCACGTTCACATCAGCACTTTTAGACGCCATACCAATCATTTGTCCCAAAAGATATATCCCAATAACAATGAAAACAAACATCGGCAAAACCCGACTAACGCGAATGTTTCTTTTCCGAGCTCTAGGTCTATCCGCTTCTTCTTTTACAGAAGGATACTCTCTCTTTTTCGTCCTGCTCATGTCTTGTTTACGAGAAGGAGCAAACTGATACACATTTTCCTTTGAAGGATATATACGCTGCACCTGTCGTTGTCGATCTTGCGTATGCTTTTTTATTCTATTTTTTGAGGAATCTCGCTTCATTGAAATCCGCCTTATCTTCTTTTAAATCAGCTTCTATCCTTATATTATATAATATTTTTCCTATAAGGTAAACAAAAATAGTCTACAAACCCGTATTTTCTGTCCCATTCAATAGAAAAACACTTATTATTTCGCCCTTACATAAAATTTATTAACAAAAAAACAGCTGCAGTCTTTTGACAGCAGTCGTTTCACACACATAAATTAATGGTTACGCATATTCTTTATCCAAAAACCGCCCACAAAGTATTTCGGCTCATATGAGATTACAAATGCATTTGGAGCAACTTCGCTGACAAATTTTAAAAGTTCTTTTTCATTGCTACGCTTCGCCAATACTTGAAGTACAAGTCTCAAACCATTTCGTCCTTCGGCAGTCCAAGAAGTCACCCCAAAACCCTTTTCTCTTAAAAAATTTGGCAAATCATTCGAAACAGAATCAACTATTATTTGAAGTTGCACGTATCCAAGAGCCAGATATTGCTCAATCCTGCTGCCACTATAAACGCCCATTCCAAAACCAATAC
>JBKEAS010000227.1:0-2188 GCA_047972635.1 Anaerotignum sp. | reverse complement strand
AATGTTACGTATTTGCTGTTTTCCCATTCACACTATGATCATTATTATTCCCCTTATTTTAATGAATATATGGAGGCAAATGAAGTAAAGGGGATCTGCTTTCCGCCTTTAGACAATACGGCAGGATTGGCTGAGGCAGAAAAGAAATTTGCCACAAAATGTATTATGTTAGATCAGAACAACGAGGCGATATTGGAACAAGGAATAAAATTAAAGGTATTTACGACAAGACATATTGATAAGCAATTTTATCACGTGAAAAACCAATGTTTTCGTTTGGATTTAGATGGAGTAAAACTGGCATTTTTATCTGATGTTGATTATTATGAAGAAGATTTTGCGAAAGAAAAAGATTTCGTTGCTGATATTTCTTTTGTCACGCCTATTTTTTACAATCATCCAAAGGGCAGAAAAATCTTGCGTGAAGTGATGCAGGTGAAAGAAATAATTATATATCACTTACCATCTTTGGAAGACGATCGGTTTATGTATTACAAAATGGCACAAAGAGATGTTGAAAAAAATGCACAAGAAGATGAAAAAGTTTGTATTTGGAATAAAAGTGGACAAAACATTTCGTTTTAGAGGAAACAAGGAGGATATATAGGTGGAAAATCTTATATTTGCCTTTGATGCAGTTGCACCGACATTTAGCATTGTATTTTTTGGCATTTTATTAGGGAAAATGGATATACTTACAAATGACTTTATTACAAAGGGAAATATCCTTTGTTTTAAGGTTTTATTTCCGTTATTGGTATTTTTTAGCCTTTATGATGCCCAGAAAATAGAGTTTGCTTATATAAACATCATTGTATTTTGCGTTGTAATGATTTTGATTTCGGTTTTGGTGTTGACATATTTGGTGCCTAAATTTGTGAAAGATCGCCGAAAAATCAGTGTCATGATACAATGTATGTATCGAGGGAATTTTATGTTGTATGGCATTCCATTTTCCAAGAGTTTAGGTGGGGAGGCAAGTGTAACGCTAGCGACGTCAATTATGGCGGTGACGCTACCTATACTCAATTCTTTGAGTGTGTTTGTCTATTCTGCTTTTTCTGATGTTAAGGAAAATGCCAATGTGAAGGCGGCTTTTTTGAATGCATTGAGAAATCCAATCATTTGGGGCGTTATATTTGGACTGTTGTTTTATATTTTTCATATACCTATGCCGAATTTTGTTCACAAGGCGGGAACGGATGTGGCACAAATCGCAACACCACTGGCGTTTCTTTTATTAGGCGGACAGTTTGAATTTCGTTCAGCGAAAAAAAATATAAGATTTTTGTTTTTTGGGATTATAACAAAGTTAATGGTTATTCCGGCAATTTTTTTATGGGCGGCAGTGCAGTTTTTGGATATCAGTGGGACAGATTTAGTTCCAGTGTTTATCTTTTTGTCTGCGCCTACTGCAATTACAAACTATCAAATGGCAATACAATTTGACGCTGATTATGAATTGGCAGGAGATTTTTTGATATATTCTATGATATTTTCAGCATTTACGATGTTTGTATATATTTATTTATTACGTGGTATGGGTTTGATTTAAAGAAAAAGCATATGGGTATAAAAGCCTGATTTGGAATTGAAATAAGGTTTGAGTGTGAGGATAAAGCTGATTTTTACAAGGTAATATGAAATGGAACGTAATGATTTATGAAAGTTCGAAGAAAAGTTCTGGGGAATTCCTAGGACTTTTTTTATTGTGCGACACGAAGTGGAGTAGACCGGCAAGAAGACTGCCGGCCGAAGCAGAAAAATCTTTCATTATCAAAAAACAACAGCAATTGGGTAAGACATATATTAAACAGAAGGAGATGGATGCAAAATGCGTAACAAAAACTGTGTAAACAACTATTATAGATAGTGAAGGATATGCTTTTTGCGAGATTTGTTTCATAGATAGGTATGATTAAACGGTGATAAAACGGTGATAAAACGAAGTATAGTAGAAAATATTGTTGTAGGATGGCGATGGCAATGAAACATGAAAAAGCGACATTTACAAAACAAGCCGTTAAATGCATTTTAGTTGTGGCGTTATTTGATTTACAGCTTTCTTATGTACTTGCCTTTTTGGGACGAGAGCAGATCGCAGAAACTTTGTCTATCACTGTAGTTACGGAAATTATTGCTGTGACGCTAGGCTACTATTTGAAATCCTTTCATGAAACAAAAGAAG
>JBKEAS010000207.1:0-6690 GCA_047972635.1 Anaerotignum sp. | reverse complement strand
GGCGGTTGAAGCGTTGGCAAAGGAAGGCGTGGGACTTCTTTTTACTTGTGATAACGGGATTGCTGCACTAGAGGAGTGCAAGAGGGCAAAAGAGCTTGGCATGATTATTGTAATTTTGGATCATCATGAGCCAGGATTTTTAGAAGATGACGGCAAGAAGAAAGATATCTTGCCGATTGCGGATGCAATCATTGACCCTAAACAGAGAGCGTGTGCGTATCCGTTTTCCATGTTTTGTGCAGGAGGGATTGCGTATAAATTTGCGGTGGCATTATTGCAGATTTTTGAAATTGAGGATGACGTTTTGACTAGGGAATTTTTGTGCTTTGCGGCCATTGCTACGGTATGTGATATCGTTGATTTGTTAGACGAAAATAGGATTATGGTGCGTTTGGGGCTTAGCGAAATTGAAAAAACAACAAATGTTGGTTTGCGTGCCTTACTTAAGGCAACAGGAATTGCCGATCAACCGATAACAGAATACCATCTGGGGTTTGTAATTGGCCCTTGCATTAATGCGACGGGACGGCTAGAAAGTGGACAGAGGGCGGTAGAGCTTTTTTGTGAGACGGATGAAGCGAAGGCGATAGAAACTGCAAAAGTTTTAACTACGCTCAATGAAGAACGTAAAATACTTACGCTTGAGGCTTCAAAACGAGCGATTGCGTGTGTCGAAGAGGAAAATTTACATATTCAGAGAGTTCTTGTTTTGTTTGATGAAGATACACATGAAAGTATTGCAGGGATTGTTGCAGGCAGAATAAAAGAGAAATATTATCGTCCTGTTATTTTAATTACTTCTGGAGAAGATGGAGTAAAAGGATCGGGAAGGAGTATTGAGGGGTACGATTTGTTTGGTGAATTGTTTGCGTGCAAAGAGCTGTTTACCCGATTTGGTGGGCACACCATGGCGGCAGGTCTTTCTATGCCAAAGGAAAACATACCAATATTAAGAAAACAGCTCAACGATGCTTGTTTGCTCACAAAAGAGGAAATGACCCCCGTTTTGCGGTTAGAAAAGCAAATGTCTTTTTCTGAAATTGATCTCGGATTGGCACAGGAGATTAAAATGTTAGCGCCATTTGGAAAAGAAAATCCATCGCCATTATTTGGATCCAAGAATATTTCTATAGATAAAATAGATTTGATTGGGAAAAACAGAAATATCCTTCGCATGACCGTCTCTGAGGGGGAAAGTGGAAAATATTTTAGTGCCATTTCTTTTGATGGATATGAAGAAATGTTGAATTTACTAAAAGAATTGTATCCAGAAGAAGAATGTGTTAAAATTATGAATGGTGGGAAAATATCACAAAAATTTGACATTGTTTATGGAATAGAAATCAATACATATAATAGCAGAAGTTCTGTGCAATTGATGATAAAAGATTTTAGGTTTTCTAAATAGGAGGAACGATAAATGGAATTGAAAGATAAAATCAGAGCTATTCCCGATTATCCTGAAGCGGGGGTTATGTTTCGTGACATTACTACGCTATTGCAAGATGCAGATGCATTGGTAGAAGCGATAGATCGAATGCAAAAGAATTTAGAAGGTTTGGAATTTGACTTCATTTTAGGGCCGGAATCTCGTGGATTTATTTTTGGTATGCCGATTGCATATAACCTTAAAAAGGGTTTTATTCCGATTAGAAAAAAAGGAAAATTGCCATCAGAGGTTGTGAGCAAGGAATATGCGTTGGAATATGGTACGGCTACGATAGAAATGCACAGGGATGCAATTCAAGCAGGACAAAAGGTTGTCGTGGTTGATGATCTTTTGGCAACGGGCGGAACAGCAAAGGCAATTGTGGATTTGGTTGAGGAGATTGGTGCAGAAGTGGTTTCGTTAAATTTCCTAATTGAGTTGGATTTTTTAAATGGCAGAGAAGTTTTAGATGGATATAATCTGGAAACTGTTATTCATTATTAAAATAAAAAATTGTTTTGTAAAAGTAATATTATTTTGTTTAAAAAAATAAAAAACAGCACAAATTAAGCGATTGTATTAGTGCTGTTTTTTTGTTGGGATAGAAGTGGTGTTTATTGTGAAGATGAGTAATTTTGAAATATTTTCTTCTTTTGTGTTATAATATAAAAAGAAAGGCGGGGAATTCATGCAGTCGATCAAAGAAATTAAAGAATATCTACAACACTGTGGCGTAGACGAGATAGAAAAAGCGATGGAAATGTTTGCATTGGATGAGCGAAAAGGCGTACAAAATGCCATCGTCATGGCGGCAAAAAGAAAAGCGTCCTATGAAGAGGAACAGGAAAGGCTCGAGGAGCTATTACAATATGAGAAATGTTGCTACGAACAAGGCTATGATTTGGTTGCAGGAATAGACGAGGTTGGCCGTGGTCCTTTAGCAGGGCCTGTTGTTGCAGCGGCGGTTATTTTGCCGAAAGGGTGCAAAATTGAAGGGATAGATGATTCTAAAAAACTTTCTGCAAAAAAGAGAGAGATGCTTTATGATGTGATTTTAGAAAAGGCTATCTCTTATGGGATTGGCGTGGTTTCATGCGAAAGAATAGACGAAATAAATATTTTGCAAGCAACCTATGAAGCCATGCGTGAGGCTATTGCTAAGTTAATGCCTATGCCACAATATATTTTGGCGGATGCTGTAACAATTCCTGAAGTTTCTATTCCACAGAAAGGGATTGTTAAAGGCGATGCCAAAAGTCTTTCGATTGGTGCTGCAAGCATTGTTGCAAAGGTTTATCGGGATAGACTTATGCAGGCCTATGATGATTTGTACCCTGTGTATGGGTTTGCTTCAAACAAAGGATATGGTTCGGCAGAACATATCGCGGGGATCAAAGTTCATGGAATTTGCTCGATACATCGTAGAAGCTTTTTGAACAATTTGCTAACACCGCAGGACAATCAAACAAAAGGTGCCATCGGTGAAGCATTGGCAAGCAAACAAATGATACGCATGGGCTATGAGATACTCGAGAGGAATTATCGTGCCGAAGGCGGAGAAATTGATATCATTGCGAAAAAGGATACATACATTGTTTTTACAGAAGTAAAATATAGAACGGGCAGGGAAAAAGGCGAACCTTGCGAGGCAGTGGATAGACGCAAACAGGAACATATCATTCGAACTGCAAAAGTATATATTGCCGAGAAAGAATTAGATGGTGATTTTCGTTTTGATGTTGCTGAGGTTTTAGAAGAAAATGGCAAGAAGATGTTTCGTTATACAGAAAACAGCTTTTGGTTGGCATAAGGAGAGGACTATGAAGAATAAAAAAATTGGAGAAGTGGAAGTTGTTGTTTTTGATAATTTATCCGAAACGATGATGGTAAAACATTGTTTTACGACACGCTTTGGCGGGGTAAGTCAAGGATACTATGGAAGTATGAATATGGGGTTAAGCAGAGGCGAAGACAGAGAAATTGTTTTAAAGAATTATGAAATCTTAGGGAACGTTATAGGATTTTCCAAAGAAAATTATGTTACAACACAACAAACACACACGACAAATGTTCGCCGTATTGTGGCGGTAGATAAAGGCAAAGGCGTACTTATTGAAAGGGGATATACAGATGTAGACGGGTTGATTACAAATGAACCCAACATACCCCTTGTGATTTTTGGGGCGGACTGCGTTCCTGTTTTTTTGTTAGATACAAAAAACAAAGCCATTGGTATGGCACATTGTGGCTGGAAGGGCACAGGAGAGAGAATGGCGGAGCGGATACTGCAAGAAATGATAGATGCTTTTGCTACGAAACCAGAGGATGTAGTTGCGGCAATTGGGCCGTCTATTGGAAAATGTTGTTTTCAAGTAGATGATCCTGTGGTGGAATTGTTTCGAAAAAACTTAGAATTTGCAAATGAAATAATTTTTGACGATCCAAGCGAAACTGGGAAGTATCGTATAGATCTTTGGGAAACAAACCGTCGCCTTTTGGCGAATATGGGTGTTAGAAATATCGAAGTTGCACATACTTGTACTATGTGTGATACAGAAAGGTTTTATTCTCATAGAAAAATGAGAGAGGAAAGAGGCGTTATGGCGGGAATCATGGAGCTTCAAGGGTGAATTGGGCTATGACTATTGTATTTGGAAATAAGAATGTGATATAATGTTAGAATGGCTTAGAATGTAATTTTTTATAAAAGGTGAAAATTTTAAGCACAAATTGATAAAATTGGGAATTGAGAAAACCTTGGAGGAATAAATATGAGCAGACCAATCGTAGCAGTGGTTGGCCGTCCGAATGTGGGAAAGTCTACATTATTTAACCGCTTAGCTGGAGAGAGAATTTCTATAGTTCAAGATACGCCGGGTGTAACCCGTGACCGTATCTATGCGGATGTGGAATGGCTAAATCATAAATTTACTTTAATTGATACAGGCGGTATGGAAATTGGATCTGAAGAAATCATTCAAAAGCAAATTTTACAACAGGCAGAAATAGCAATTGAAACTGCCGATGTTGTTTTATTTATTACGGATGTGAAAACAGGTGTGACAGACGATGACCGTCAGGTGGCAAATATGTTACGTCGTACCAAAAAACCTGTGGTTTTGGCAGTAAATAAAGTGGATAGTACAAAGCGAGACACATTAGATATTTATGAGTTTTATGAGTTAGGAATTGGAGACCCTATGCCAGTTTCAGCAGGGCAAGCATTGGGGCTTGGTGATATGCTTGACGAGGTTGTTGCACATTTTCCAAATGATGCACAAAATGCGGAAGATGAAGATGCAATTCGTGTTGCCATCATCGGCAAGCCAAATGTTGGTAAGTCATCTTTGATTAATAAAATTTTGGGCGAGGATCGTCTGATTGTAAGTGATATCCCAGGCACAACGAGAGATGCCATAGATACGCCGATTACGATAGAGGGGCAGAAGTATATCTTTATTGATACAGCAGGTATGCGTCGTAAATCGAAAATCAAAGAAGAAATTGAACGCTTTAGCATTATCCGTGCTGTAGCGGCAGTTGAGCGTTGTGATGTTGCCATTTTGGTTATTGATGCAAACGAAGGCATCACAGATCAAGATACAAAGATTGCGGGTATTGCCCATGAAAGAGGAAAAGCTGCAATTGTTGCCGTAAACAAATGGGATTCCATTGAAAAAGATGACAAAACGATGAACCAATATTTAAAAGATATCGGAAATGAATTGGCGTATATGCCTTATGCACCACGTGTGTTTATTTCTGCTTTATCAGGTCAGAGAATTAACCGTATGCTAGAACTTATTCAAACAGTAAATGAAAATCATGCATTACGTATTAGCACTGGTGTTTTAAATGAAGTATTGATCGAAGCTACAGCAATGCAACAGCCACCCGCGGATAAAGGCCGTCAATTGAGGCTATATTATATGACGCAAGTTTCGGTAAAACCGCCAACTTTTGTTATTTTTGTAAATGAACGGGAACTGTTTCATTTTTCCTATCGCAGATATATTGAAAATCAATTGAGAGATGCTTTTGGCTTTGTTGGTACGCCAATTCATTTTATTGTAAGGGAAAAAGGGGAAAAGGATTAATATGTTCAGAGTCTTTAGTTTATTAATCGGATATTTTATTGGCTGTATTTCTATGGGATTTATTGTCGGGAAGGTTACAAAAACGGATTTGCGGACAAAAGGAAGTGGAAATCTAGGGATGACCAATGCTTTGCGTGTTTTGGGTTTTCGGGCAGGCTTGGCTACCTTTGTTGGGGATATCTTAAAGAGTGTGATTGCATTTTTTATTTGCAGATGGTTATTCCCGAACAACGACTTGCTGGCTGGTATTTATGCAAGTATTGGTGCTATTTTGGGGCATGATTTTCCTTTTTACTTACAATTTAAGGGTGGCAAAGGAATTTCTGCAACGATAGGGCTTGTGCTTTCTTTGATTTTTGTGTATTCACCTTGGTTTGGATTGATTATTTTTGGGGCAGGCCTTATAGGGGTTTTGCTTACCAACTATATTTCTGTTGGGTCTATTATCATTTCTGTTTGCACCCCGATTGTGGCATATTTTTTTGGTATGTCGATGGAAACGGTGGGCATTTTTACGGCCATGGCTATACTAGCCATTTGGCGACATAATGCGAACATTAAGAGATTGATGTCTGGTACGGAAAATAAATTTACCTTACGAAAAAATGTGGAGTAAGGTTTTACCGGAGGTATAAGGATGAAAAATGTAACGGTAATTGGTTCAGGCAGTTGGGGAACAGCGTTGGCCGTTATGCTTCAAAAGCATGGTCATGATGTTACAATTTGGGCAAGGCGGCAAGATGTGGTTGACCAAATGCAAAATGAGAGAGAGAACAAGGCGTATTTGCCAGGGATCTTTTTACCCGAAGGAATGAAGTTTACAACAGACCGTAAGGATGCTACAAAGGACGCAGAGATTATTATATTATCGGTACCTTCAAAGGCTGTGCGTCAAGCAGTGACAGATTTTGCGCCGCTTTTTACAAAGGAACAAATTTTGGTTAATGTGGCAAAGGGGCTTGAAGAAGGAAGCTTGATGCGCTTGTCTGAGGTGATTAAAGAATGTGTGCCACAATGTGAGGTTTGTACCTTATCTGGGCCAAGCCATGCAGAAGAAGTGGCCAGAAACATTCCGACAACTTGTTTGATTGCTTCTGAAAATTTGGGAGTGGCGAAGATGGTTCAAGAGGAATTTATGAACCTTAGATTTCGTTTATACACCAA
>JBKEAS010000176.1:0-2099 GCA_047972635.1 Anaerotignum sp. | reverse complement strand
CCTGTCAATTCGGGATCAAGGGCGGAGGTTGGTTCATCAAAAAATAAAATTTTCGGCTTCATCGCCAATGCACGAGCAATGGAAACACGCTGCTGCTGTCCACCAGAAAGCTGATATGGATAGGCATTTTCCTTATCCGAAAGCCCCATTTTATCCAAAAGCACCCTCGCTTCTGCATAAACTTCGTCCTTCGGACGTTTTCCAATTAAAATAGGTGGTTCTGTTATATTTCGGATAACAGAATAATGAGGAAACAGATTGAAATTTTGAAACACCAGACCAAAGTGCTTTTTAATCTCTCGTATTTTGTCCTCATCGCCATATCTAGATTTGCCCATTTCATCCGCTTTTGTAGCATAGTCGCCTAAGTAAATCAAATCTCCGCCATCCATCGTCTCTAAAAGCGTAGCACAACGCAATAGCGTAGATTTGCCCGATCCAGAAGGGCCAATGATAGATACAACTTGCCCTTCCGAAACCGAAAGAGAAATATCTTTCAAAACCTCATTATCGCCAAATTTTTTATTACAATGATTGATTTCTAATACCTTCATTCTGTCACCCTCCTTAACGATAGTAGCTTAGGGATCTTTCTACTCGTTCCATTCCATGCGCCACTGCCCAGTTAAATATAAAATAAAATACACCCGCAATAAATAGAGGCATAATGGTTGTTTCTGCCGCTGCAATTTGCTTTGCCAAGGTAAATATTTCTGTATAGTTTAACACAAAAGCCATTGCTGTGTCTTTTACCAAAGTAATAATTTCATTTGTAACAGGTGGCAAAATACGTTTGATCATTTGAGGAAACACAATTTTAGTAAACGTCTGATATTTATTATATCCCAAAACAGATGCTGCCTCATATTGGCCAATGGGAATGGCTTCTATCCCCGAACGATAAATCTCTGCAAAGTATGCAGCATAGTTGATAGAAAAACCTATAATAACCGCAATAAAACGATAGCTCTGGCTAAGCGAAATGCCAAAAACATAGTATGGTGCAAAATATACAACCAGAAGCTGAAGCATTAAGGGTGTTCCTCTTAAAATAGATATATAAATTTTTGCTACAAACTGAATGGGTTTAAAATTTCCCATCCATTTTTGCAAGTATTTATGAGAAACTGTGCCTTCTCCGGACTGCTCTTGTGTTTTTGAAAATGCGAAAGGTGCCCACTTTGACATACGCCCAAATGCAACCAAAAGCCCCAATGGCATAGAAAATATCAATGTCAAAACGAAGATGAGCAGTGTTGATAACATCCCCCCCGCAAGTTGCTGTATAATGTTTAGATATCCGGCCAAATCCATACCAAAGCCCGTCCTTTCTCGCTTGTTTATCTAATCTTTTTAAATCGGGACAAGCGTGCCAAATTTTTGGCACGCTTCATTAAGCCCATTATTCCATGTTACAATTATTTTTCAAGACAAACCATCTCATCTAAATTATAATCTTTGTAGTTTGCTACAATTTCATCAAAAGTTCCGTCTTCTAACATTTCATATAATGTTTCTTGTACTTCATCACGCAACGCTGTATCATCCAATCTAAAACCAATTGCATACTGCTCAGTAGAAAGCGCCTCCTCTAAAATTGCAAAAGTATCTCCACGAGAAGAAACTTGATATTTAGCTACACCGATATCTACCGCAATGGCATCAATGGCACCAGATTCTAAGTTCATAAATGCTGTGTTATAGTCTGCTGATTGTTCTAACTTTTTAAAGCTTGCTGCCAAAGCCAAGTTTTCTTCATTGTCTTCTTCGCTTGTCAACGCTGCAAGTGCAGATGAGTCAGCCTGTGTCATAACAATTTTGTCTGCCAAATCCGCCTTTGTTGTAATGCCAGAATCAGCTCTTGTCACAAACACAATGCTATTATCTACATAAGGATCAGAAAATGTATACTCTGCTTCTCTACCTGTCATTGTAAACCCATTCCAGATACAGTCAATAGAACCGCTGTTTAATTCCATATCTTTTGCATCCCAGTCGATTGGCTGTTTTACCAATTCCCAACCACGTCTCTCACAAACCTCTGCTGCCAAGTCTAAGTCAAACCCAACATACTCCCCTGCTTCATTGCGGTAGCCGTA
>JBKEAS010000123.1:0-18821 GCA_047972635.1 Anaerotignum sp. | reverse complement strand
CTAATTTAGGAATTAACCTATCCAATTTTTTGGTCAAATTCAGATTTTTTCCTTCTAACTCTTCATTTTTTTCTTTTAGCTTAAAGTAATCGTCAGCCACATTTAAAGCTGCCAAAACATAAGCAAGACTTGCATCCATTTTGACTGCAGCTGCACTTTTACGTATCTCTTTTATTTTTTCATCTATATATGATGCAACAGCTTTCATATGTTCTTCTTTTTCTTCCCCTACCAATGTAAAGGACTTTCCATCAACATAAATCTTTATACTATTTTTCAAAACAATTACACTCCCTCTCGTCCTTTACACAAAAACACTTCACAAATCAACCGATTTTACAACCGAAATAAGCACTCTGAATTGCACACATTATTCAAAAATCATTCCGTCGGAGTATCTACAATTAATATCGTGATATCCTTTATTTTGAAAAGCAATCCTCATAAAATTTTTATGTATTTTTAGTTATTTTTAGTTATTTTTAGTTATACATAAATATTTTTGCTACATTTCTTAATTTTATTTTTTTCAAGCAGTTTTCCCTTTCAATAAAACCCACTTTACACCTTCATTACATTATTTATGAAAATATACAGCTTTTTCAATTATATCATATCTAATGCTTGTAAGGAATATTTTTTACAATAAAAAAAGGCTTTTGACGAGGCAAACCCGGTCAAAAGCCCTTAAAACTTTTTTATAATATAAAATTATTTATAGTTTTTTGCAAATTCATATCCCATTTCAAAAGCTTTTTTATTATCAGGGATAAACTTTGCTTTTGCACCACCAAATACGTGGGAAAAAGCGTCATCAACACTATCAAGCTTTACAGCCTCAGTTACTTGAATAACAGCACCCAGAAGAATAATGTTAGCCAATCTAGCGCTACCAAACTCCTGTGTAGCCATTGTATTTGCAGGAATATCCAAAACCTGAATATCCGCTTTATCTTCTTTCAAAGAAGCCAAGTCAGAATTTGCAACCAAAACTCCGCCCTTTGCAAGAATATCTACAAATTTATCCAAAGAAGGCTGATTCATAGCAATGACACAGTTTGCATCACTTGTAATTACTGGAGAACCGATAGATTCATCAGACACGATTACATGGCAGTTCGCTGTACCACCACGCATTTCAGGACCGTAAGAAGGACACCATGAAACTTCACGACCTTCTAGCATACCTGCGTAAGCCAAAATTTTACCCATGGAGAGAGTACCTTGACCACCAAAGCCTGCACAACAAATTCTCTGTGTATTCATATTATTTGCCCTCCTCTGCAGTAGTATCTTTGTAAACACCAAGAGGATAGTAAGGGATCATCTTTTCTCTTACAAATTCCATAGATTGTACTGGTGTTAAGCCCCAGTTTGTAGGACAAGTAGCAACAACTTCAACAAATGAGAAACCAAGACCTTGTTTCTGAATTTCCAAAGCTTTTCTAATTGATTTTTTCGCCTGTGTTACCTGAGCAGGTGTAGAAACACTTACTCTTTCGATATATACAGGGCCATCCAATGTTGCTAACATTTCGCTAACACGAATAGGATTACCATTGAGCTCAGGTGTACGACCCGCCTTAGCTGTTGTAGCCTTCATTCCTGGCAAGGTAGTAGGCGCCATCTGACCACCTGTCATACCATAAATACCATTGTTAATAAAGATTGTTGTGATCTTTTCGCCTCTTGCAGCTGCATGAACGATTTCTGCAGTACCAATAGAAGCAAGGTCACCGTCACCTTGATAAGTAAGAACCAATTTATCGGGGTGTACTCTTTTGATACCTGTTGCAGTAGCAGGCGCACGTCCATGAGCACACTGAATACCATCAAAGTTGAAGTATTTATTTGCAAATACGGAACAACCAACAGGCACAGCGATAATTGCGTTTTTGTCATCATCCATTTCTTCCAAAACTTCTGCTACAAGTCTATGAACAATACCATGTGCACAACCAGGACAATAATGCAATTTTACATCAGTTAAAGCTCTTGTTTTTTGAAATGCAATTGCCATTATTTGTCACCTCCCATAACTTTTTTACCAAATTCAACGATTTCACCTACCGCAGGAACAATACCACCAGTTCTGCCATAGAATTCGATTTTGTTTTTATCGTTACAAGCATAAGCAACATCTTGAACCATTTGACCCATGCTCATTTCAACGTCAAGATATTTCTTGATATTCTTATCCCATTTATCAAATGCTTTTTGAGGGAAAGGCCATAATGTTTTAGGTCTAATCATACCTACTTTATAACCTGCTTCTCTCAAATATCCGATTGCTGTTCTTACAATTCTTGAAGATGTACCATAAGAAACGAAAGCATATTCTGCATCGTCCATCAAGTAGTCTTCCCATGCTTGCTCATCTGCTTCAATTCTAGCATAATTTGCAAAATGTCTCTTATTCCAAGCTTCACAAGCTTCAGCTTCGATAACCAAGTTTTCAACCATATGCTTTTCGCCTTCACCTTTACCTGTTAATGCCCAAGTTTTAGGAGGCAATTCTTTTTTACAAACATAGTTAAATTCAACTGGTTCCATCATCTGACCAATCAAAC
Source organism: Anaerotignum sp. (assembly GCA_047972635.1). Classification (GTDB taxonomy): domain Bacteria; phylum Bacillota; class Clostridia; order Lachnospirales; family Anaerotignaceae; genus Chakrabartyella. Next base: position 16,251 of record JBKEAS010000123.1, on the reverse strand, counting down.
CATCAGCCAAAACGATAACAGGTGTACCATAGTAATCAGCTAAGTCAAATGCTTCCATTACCATATCAACTGCTTCCTGAACAGATGCAGGAGCTAAAACGATATCATGGTAGTCACCATTAGAACCACCTTTTACTGTCATATTATAATCAGCCTGACCAGGTTGGATTGTACCCAAACCAGGGCCACCACGCATCATGTTAATGATAACCGCAGGCAAACTTGCATTAGAGATATAACCAATACCTTCTTGCTTCAACGCAATACCAGGAGAAGAAGAACTTGTCAATACACGCGCACCTGCACCTGCAGCACCATAAACCATGTTAATTGCCGCAACTTCAGATTCAGCCTGAACAAACACGCCACCAACCTTAGGTAACTCACTAGATAAATATTCTGGCACTTCACTCTGAGGAGTAATAGGGTAGCCGAAGAAATATCTACAACCCGCCTCAATCGCTGCTTTACCAACTGCTTCATTGCCTTTCATCAAAATCTTTGCCATTGAATTTTCCTCCTCTCTTAGTCGAGCTTTTCTACTGTAATCGCACAATCTGGACACATCTTTGCACAAGCGATGCAAGCGATGCAATCATCATTAACCGGTTCCGCTGGGTTATAACCTGCAGGGTTAATTTTTGTCTCAGAAAGCTTTAGTACGTGCTTAGGACAGACAGATACGCAAAGTTCGCAGCCCTTACAAATTAATTCATCAATTGTTACTTTACCTTTTGCCATTTCTAAATACACCTCCATAACTAATAAATTTACATCCAGGTTTTTCTCATATAAAATTTCATAGGGAATAATTCCCCAGCAAGACCAAGTGGTACACTTTCTTTCATTAACTCTTCTACATAGGAAACATATTTTACCGGGACACCTGTGCATTTTGTTACTTCTCTCAAAACAGCATCCCCGTCCAGCAACCCCTGTGCACTCGTTTCACGAATGAGATTGGTGTTATTGATAAATCCAGTCACTTTTAGTCCCGACGAAGCCTCAAGGCTTTCCATCTGTTCGATGATACCAGCTGGCGTTGACGTACTTGGACGATAAATATTGACTACCATAAAAAAATCCACTTCCGCAAGATCCAAAATAGGCTTCAAACGACCTAGCACTTTCGTGCCTACATCATTCCCTCCCAAGTCAACAATATAGTCAAAACTACGCTCACGTGCTGGCATAGTCATGGCTGCAGAAACCGCAGGTACATCCAGACCATCTCCCTCTATCGAAGAAGAAATAACTTTAATCCCTGCATTCTCTAATTCTTGTTTTTTCTCTCTTGAACGAAAATAAACATTTACGATATCCAAATCTGCAATAGCAACCTTTCGGCCTTCTTGACTAAGTTGCATTGTATAATTAATTGCAAACTCAGTTTTCCCACTACCATAGTGACCTGTAATAATACGAACTCTTCTATCCTCAGTGATCATCGCAATTACCTCGATTTTCCTAAACACACATTTAATTATATCAAAAAAATGTGCATTATGCATAAAATATATGTTTCACTTGTCTAGTATGAACAAAAAAAGCTGATTATTTCCTGATATTTAATTCATAAATAAGTAATAAGCTCTCTTCGTTGTATACATTATATCTCAATTGCATTTTTTTTGCAACAATATTCATCATTTTTTATCTATGTATTCAAAAAAGTGCACTTCGAAATTTTATTTTGTCCCTAAAAAAATATATACCTGCAAATCGTTTGTGACTTTTATCTATGAAATGATAATATTCATCATTTTTTTTATGATTATTTCACACTTGTCTTACATTCCAAATCAAACGACTATCTTGAATAAAACGCCTTATTTTCCATAAAAACAAACCCTATTCATACATAAAAATTTTGTATGAATAGGGTTCTGTTAAAAAAAACAATCAGTTGTCTTACAAACATATTACACGTTATATAGTAACTCCGCATAGGTAGGGAACGGCCATACCTTTTGATCTACCAAAAATTCCAATCTATCTGCGGGCTTACGCAACTGTTCCATCGCATCGAAAACATAATCTCTATAAAACAACGCCTTCGAACGACTATTTCCTTTGAGCTTCGATGCTTCTTGCGTCACTTCTGTCAAATGTTTTAAAGCTTCATGGAAAGCTTTCATATTTTCATTGATTTCTCGTAACAACTCTTCTTCTACCGACACATCAAAACCAGCCGTCTTTACTGCTGTATAAGAAGTTGCTACCTCTCCTGCATATTCCACTACAGCCGGACGAATTTGCTTAGACGCAATATCAATCATTGCTCTGGCTTCAATGTTAATCTGATTAATATATGATTCATACATAATCTCCGCACGAGACTGTAATTCCAAACGACTTAATACTTTATGACGTTCAAATAGAGCAATCGACTTTTCTTCAATCAAATAAGGAACCGAGTCTACCATATTGCTGATGTTGCTAAGTCCTCTATGCTTTGCCTCTTCCACCCATTCGTTAGAATAACCATTTCCATCAAATATAATACGCTTATGTTCAATATATGTTTTGCGAATTAATTCATGTACTGCTGTATTAAAATCCTCTGCTTTTTCCAACTCATCGGCAAATTCTTCCAAAACATCAGCAACAATCGTATTCAAAACAAAGTTAGGGCCAGAAATGGAACCTGAAGAAGGTGGCATACGAAACTCAAACTTATTTCCTGTAAATGCAAATGGAGAAGTTCTATTTCTATCTGTTGCGTCTCTTTTCAAATAAGGTAACGTATTCACACCTACTCGCATCTTTCCACCTTGAATAGATGTCGTAGCACCTCCGTGCTCAATCTGATCAAAAATATCCAAAAGCTGATGTCCAAGAAAAATGGATATAATCGCCGGCGGTGCTTCTTGTTTACCTAATCGGTGGTCATTTCCCGGATTTGCCGCTGCCAAACGCAACAACTCAGCATATTCATCCACACCTTTAATAATGGCAGTTAAAAACACCAAAAACTGTGCATTTTCATGTGGCGTTTTACCAGGATCTAATAAGTTCTGACCATCATCAGTACCCAATGACCAGTTATTATGTTTACCACTACCATTGACTCCTGCAAATGGTTTTTCATGAAGCAGACAAACCAGGTTATGATGTCCTGCGATACGTTTCATCGCTTCCATAATCAACTGATTATGGTCAGCGGCACGATTGCAATCATCATAAATAGGTGCAAGTTCATGCTGTGCTGGTGCTACTTCGTTATGTTGTGTTTTCGCCGGCACACCCAACTTCCACAACTCTATATTTAATTCTCTCATAAAACAAGCAATTTTTTCTTTGATGCTTCCATAATAATGGTCATCTAATTCCTGTCCTTTTGGAGGTGCTGCACCAAAAAGGCTTCTGCCTGTAAAAATCAAGTCTTTTCTTTGATCATATAAATTACGATCAATCAAAAAATACTCCTGCTCTGCTCCAGCATTCACATTGATTTTTTTCGCAGTTGTATTTCCGAATAAATGTAGCACACGCATTGCCTGCTTAGATACAGCCTCAACGGAACGCAACAATGGTGTTTTCTTATCTAACGCCTCTCCTGTGTAAGAGCAAAAAGCAGTGGGAATATAAAGCGTAATTCCTGCCGCATCTTGTCTTAAAAATGCCGGTGAGGTACAGTCCCACGCTGTGTACCCTCTTGCTTCAAATGTTGCACGCAAACCGCCTGAAGGAAAAGATGATGCATCAGATTCTCCTTTGATGAGCTCTTTTCCTGAAAACTCCATAATCGCTTTTCCGTTGGTTGGCGGTGCCAAAAAAGAGTCATGCTTTTCTGCCGTAATACCTGTCATTGGCTGAAACCAATGCGTGTAATGAGTTGCCCCTCTCGCTACTGCCCAATCCTTCATTGCATTTGCAATAATATCTGCAATAGAAGAATTAAGCATTTCACCTTTTTCAATAGTATTTTTTAATTCTTTGTACACATGTTTTGGCAAATGTTCACGCATCATTGCGTCACCAAAAACATTCATGCCAAAGATTTCAGGTATAGAAATTTTTTCGTACATACGCTCGTCCTTTCTTGGATGACGCTCGTCCTTTCTTGGATGACGCTCATCCTTCTTCGAAATTTTACCATACCCTTTATTATACAGACACTTCGAAGATTTTGCAACGTCTGCCCTTCTTACTTTTAAAAATTTTCTTCCATTTTAACCATTGTATGCGCCATGTGCATTATCCTACACAATTTTTCCACATCAACAAAATAAGAAACGTATATTCTTATTTTGGCATGATTTTACTATTGATAAAGAACATAAGTTCTGTTATTATAAATCTAGTAACTTCTATTAAGGAGGAGTTTGGTATGAAACTCGTAAACAAAAATATTGATATGATCTCTTGGACCTCCAAAGATGGCTCCGTTACCCCTGTGCGTTTTCGCCTAGAAGAAAGCGAAGAAACAATCATTATCAAAGTTGATCATGTTATACAGACAGAAAAAAGCAAGCTTGGCGGTAGCCCCACCCTCTCTTTTCTTTGTAGCAGCATCATCAATAACATAGAGCAGGTCTATGAGCTGACCTGCAACTGTGACAGTCAAAAGTGGTTACTACGAAAAAAATAATCTAACAAATTTTAATCTTACTACATCCAACTATGGATTAATGAAATGTAAAAAGAAGCCTGTCATGGCTTCTTTTTACATCCAGATTGTATGAAAACTTCCCGACATATCTATCCTTCCATACGTATGTGCCCCAAAACAATCCCGTAATCCTTGTACTATATTTACATTCATTTTTTCTGTACGACAATAATCATAATAAGAAATAACCGATAACAAAGTCGGCACTGCCACCCCTGCTTCAATCGCCAAAACAGAAATTTCACGCAAGGCTTGTTCATGCTTTGTCAGATTTCCAAATGAATTAGAGAACAAAATATTTCTATTTCTTTCGTTCAAAGCTTTCTCAATATCTTTTAAAATTTCACTACGAATAATACATCCACCCCGCCAAAGAGATACCGCCAATGGAAGATCAATCTCCCAACCATATATCTCTGACGCCTTTTCTATAAGCGAAATCCCTTGTCCATAGCTTATAATCATAGACAAATAAAATGCATCTTTTAATTTTTCTTCATAGTTATCCAAAGCGATCTCTTTTATTGTTGCCTGCAAAATTGTAGCACCTTGTTGACGTAATTTTCTATCTACTGAAAAATATCTGGCAAAAACAGCTTCGCAAATCGTAGGAATATATACCCCTGTAGCTATGGCTTCTTCTAGCGTCCAGCTCCCTGTGCCTTTTTGCTGCGCTACATCCAAAATTTTTTCCACCAACGGTTGACCATCCGTGTCATTCTTACAAAGAACCGCTACCGTTATATCAATCAAATATGAATTTAACTCTGTTTCTGTCCAACGAGTAAAAATTTCTATAATTTCCTGATGCGATATCTTAAGCCCATTTTTCATAAAAGAATAAATGTCTGCAATGAGTTGAATGAGTGCATATTCAATTCCATTATGCACCATTTTTACGTAATGACCCGCCCCTTCTCTGCCTAGATAGCCACAACAATATTCATCGCCGACCTTTGCAGCCATTTCTTTCAATATGCTTTCACAAATATCCCAACCATCCCTACTCCCTCCAACCATCATACTCGGTCCCATCTGTGCGCCCTTTTCTCCACCAGAAACGCCAACACCTAAAAAACAAATACCTTTTTCTAACAAGAAGTGATATCTCCTTTGTGTATCTTTAAAATGAGCATTCCCACCATCAATTAAAGTATCGCCCTTTTCCAAAAAATGACACAGCCGTCCTATGACATCATCCACAGCATTCCCTGCCGTCACCATCATAAAAATAACTCTAGGCGATTTTAAGTTTTTTATCATCTGTTCCTCCGTTGAAAAAACAATATAATCCCCCTCCGCTTCAAATCTATTTCGCTCCTCTTCACTCTTTCCAAAAAGAGCCGTCCGAAATCCTTTTGAAATCAAATTTTTCGCCAAACTGCTTCCCATTACGCCAAGGCCATAAACCGCAATTTCAAAATCACCCATAAAATCCTCTCCTAATAAAAAATATGTTCCATCTCACTTCATAACTGAATACCCAACATATAACAAAACGGTCGACCTCAGCTCATTTGCTCTTAGCGACCGTTATTTCAATCAAAAATCATTTTATTCTTGCACTAATTTTACGGCGGCAGCAGTCATCCTTGTCACCTCGTCAAAATTTTTCCCTTGAATAAAGGACTCATTTACCATCCAGCTTCCACCACAAGCAATAACCTGCGGATTTGCTAAATATTCTTTAATGTTTTTCTCACCGATGCCACCTGTTGGCATAAAACGAATATTTCCAAAAGGTCCTGCCAATGCTTTAATCGTATCCAAACCGCCATATGCTTCTGCCGGAAAAAACTTAACAACCTCTATCTCCAATTCTATCGCCGCCATAACTTCTGTTGGTGTGCAAACACCCGGAAAAATAGGAATATTATTTTCTTTTGCAAACCTCACTACCTCTACATTTAAACCAGGTGACACAATAAACCTAGCCCCTGCTTCTTTTGCTCGCTTCGCCTGCATGACATTGACCACAGTGCCCGCACCAACCAACATATTTGGAATTTCAGCCATTGCCTTGATTGCTTCAAAAGCTGCCTCTGTACGAAACGTAATTTCCGCAACGGGCAACCCTCCGGCAATCAATGCTTTGGCTAAGGGTTTTGCATCTTCTACGCTATCTATTTTCACAACAGGTACGATTTTGAACTCTTTAATTTTTTCAATAACATTCATTATCTCATTACCTCTTCTCTTCTCTTTTCATTGCTCGCTATATCTTTATGTTAATGTAAAAAAACGTGACAGTATTATGTCACTATAAAACGTGCTTTTTTTCCATCTAACACCTTCGCTACGTTTTCGGCACAAACAACGCTAACAGCATCAATCGCTTCAATAGAGTACATACCAATATGGGCAGTAATAACAAAATTTTCAAGCGTTAACAAAGGGCTATCTGCTTCAATTGGTTCATGCTCTGTTACATCAACTGCACAACCACCTAAATGTCCATTTTTCATACAGTCATATAAATCTTTTTCATGGATAATACCACCTCTGCCTGTATTGACTAAATAAGCTTCTTTTTTCATTTTCATAATACGCTCTTTGTTAAACAAATATTTTGTATCCTCTGTCAAAGGCACATGAATAGAAATGATATCGCTGTTTTCTATAACAGTGTCCAAAGAAACCAGTATAACAAAGTCTTTAAACTCCTCCGGGATCTCTGTGATAAACGGATCATACACAAGCACACTCATAGAAAATCCTTTCGCTCTTTTTGCAACATTTTTTGCAATGGCACCAAATCCAATCAAACCCAGTGTTTTTTCAAAAACATCTTGGCCAATAAAAGTTCGCCATTCTCCTTTATGTACTCTTTCATTGGTAATTGATATTCCTCTAGAAATATTTAAAATATGAGCAAACGCCAAATCAGCAACCGCATTGGCATTCATAGCTGGTACATTCGTAACGCAAATCCCCAATCTTTTGGCATCTTCCAAGCAAATATTATCTAACCCTGCACCATGCTTAGCAATAATTTTCAAATTCTTACAACGGGCCATATCCTCGGGACGAAACGGATGTGCACCAATAATCAAACCATCATAATTAGGAATTTCTTGTTTGAATTTTTCCTCATTAAAATCTGCCCCCATAAGAGTATATTCAATCCCTGCTTCTTCTAATATCCCAAAGGGTTTAGGGCTTGTTTTTCCAAAAGATCTAGAGGTCACCAATACCTTCTTCATTTTATCACTCCCTATTTTTTAAGCCATATGCCAATGCTAAGTTTTTGATTGCCTCAAAATCACCCGCACCAATTAACTTTTTGTTTACCAAATTCCCACCAATACCAACACCAACGCAGCCAGCTTTAATAAAATCAGCATAATTGGAACTATCTATACCGCCAACCGCAATCAAAGGAATGCCATCAATAGGCCCCATCAATGCATTGACATAAGCAAGCCCTAAACTAGCTGCCGGGAAAAGTTTAACAACATCTGCCCCCAAATTATATGCAGTAATCACCTCTGTTGGCGTTACAGCACCTGGTATAGAAACCATGCCAAGTTCCTTCGTCGTTTTAATCACCTCTTTATCTACATTAGGAGAGATAATATATTTAGCACCTGCTTCTTTTGCGCGGTATACATTTTGTCCTGTCAACACCGTACCCGCACCAACTGCAACAGTGTTGCCAAAGTAATTCTTAATCATACGAATTGATTTTAACGCATCAAGGCTTTCTTCCTCGCTCTTTAAGCTAAAAGTTACCTCAACACAAGCAATTCCGCCCTCATTTAAAGCCTGTACCGTCCGAATGATATCTTTAGAAGGAATACCTCTTACGATCGCAACCACTTTACCATCTAAAATCTTTTGCAATATTTCTGCCACACATCTCAACTCCCTTATTCAATCAAATCTGTGTTTTTAAAATGCGTATCATCTCTAAATACCCATACAAGCCATAGCTTTCTCCTTCTTTATGAGAAACCACTTCCACCTGAATCTTAGGAATAAGATATTTGCTTATGATTTTATATGCTTCTATATAATTTTTACCACCAATAATCACAACTTTTTCCACATTAGCCCAATCTCTATCTATTTTATATCTGAGCATATCAATAACGCCACCTGCAATCATGGCAGAAAGAAGAGAACTCCTAATTTCATTCTCACAAACGTCAAAAACCTTTGTTGCATGAACAATATATAAAGCCCTTGCCAAACCATAAGTTTTCATCAGTTCGTATCCTTGAATAACATATTCCTTCTGTAAAACAATATCCTCACTGCTTAACTCTCCACCAAGAATGGTATCTTTCTTAATAGCATAATTTAATTCGCCCGTAAAATTAGAAACAATGTCAACAATCATACCATTTTTCATATAAATCATATGCGTATGAGACCCTGGCGAAATCATAACACAGTCCTTCTCTTTTAGGAGCACACCCCTTGCGACCATACCGATTGCCTCAATTTCTTCCCCACGCACATTATTCATTTGTTCAATATTGTCCATTGTCACTTCTTGCCCCGCCTTAGCAGTTTTCACTCCTCGAATAAGATTTAATTCTCTTTTAAAATATTTTTTTTCAAAATGCACATAACGCTGTTCTAAAAGTTTTTTTGCATCAACCGGTACGCTAATATGCTCTACTTCAATAATGCCAAACAGATTTGTCACCATACCCGAAAGCCAAATATCTTCAATATCTTCATCTTTCAAACCATTTTTGCTTAAACTTTGATCGTACATCTTCTTCAAACCACTTAAAAGCACATCATTACTCCCAGAAATAGCAGAGTCCTTCGTACCTACATCCAATATAATAGTATCTATAGAAATCATATCTTTTACTAAGTAAAGTTTGGAGTTTGACGTTCCAGAGTCTATATAAATTTGATACATTACACACACTCCTTTTCATTCTCATTTTTCAATCAAAATGATCATAAATGATTTATATAAATTTATTTTGCAAAAAGATTTGGTACAAACATCGAAATCGGTTCACAGTATGTTATCAAAACCAAACATAAAATCATAACCATGATAAATGGAATAATCCCTTTGGTAACCGTTTCTAAAGGCTCTGATCCCACACGTGCAGCAACAAATAAATTTATCCCCAAAGGTGGCGTAATAAAACCAATTGCCAAATTCACAACCATGATGATACCAAAATGAACTGGATCAATTCCAATAGATGTAGCCACCGGAAGCAAAATTGGTGCAAGCACCATGATTGCAGGTGTGGTATCCATAAAACAACCAACAACTAACAACAAAGCATTGATTAACAACAAAATTAAAATCGCATTATCTGTCGTGTTAATAATTGCATTTGTAATCATATTTGGAATTTGCTCAATGGTAAGAATCTTTGTAAATGCAGTTGCACAACCCAAGATCACCATTGTTGTAGCTGTTGTTGAACAAGCATTGCCTACAGTTGCAAACAAATTTTTAAAATCTAACTCTTTGTGGATAAAAACGCCACAAATAAATGCGTAAACGGCCGCAACTGCCGCTGCTTCTGTTGGTGTAAAAACACCTGCATAAATACCGCCTAAAATGATAATGGGATTAATCAATGCCCACTTTGCATCCCAAACAGCCTCAAGTTTCTCTTTTAACGTGTAAACTGTTTCGTCGCCCTTCCATCCTTGTTTCTTAGAATAAAAATAGCAGTACACAATCAATGCCAAACCAATTAGTAGCCCTGGCATAAAACCTGCTAAAAATAAATTTGAAATTGATGCCTGTGTAGAAACACCATAAATAACCATAGGAATACTTGGAGGAATAATTACACCAATAGAACCTGCACAAGCAACCAAAGCAAGTGTAAATTTTTTACTATATCCTTTCTCTAGCATAGTAGGGACAACCATAGACCCTACCGCCGCCACAGTCGCCGGACCGGAGCCTGATACCGCAGCAAAAAACATACATACAATTACCGTTACAATAGCAAGCCCGCCTGTAACCTTACCAAAAAACACATTACAAACATTCAAAATACGTTTAGAAACACCACCTGCACCCATTAATTCCCCAGCTAAAATAAACAAAGGAATTGCCATAATCGGAAACGAGTCACAACCTGTAAACAATGCTTGTGGCACGTATGCAGCAGATAATCCTTTTGTGAAATTAATTGCCAAAAGAGAGGCAAGCCCAATGGCAATACCAACAGGCACATTCAAAATCAAAAATACAAAAAGGCCACCAAACAATGCCGTCATCACCATTATGCAACACCTCCTTCTCTAAGCTCTTTTACCCTAAAAATAATAACCTGAATTTGGCGAACTGCCGTCAAAGCAAACCCTACCATTGGTGCAGAATACATAAACCACATGGGAATTTGCATAGCAGGAGAATTCTGACCCAATTTTACCTGTGCCAACACAACGTCATACCCTAAATATACAATGATAACTGCAAAGACAAAAAAAAGTATATCACCCACAATTACAATAAGAGGTCTTAACTTTTTAGGAAAAAGTCCCAATGCTGCTTCAATTTTAATATGCTTCATCACGCGCGCACCGTAGCTAATACCTAGATAAATCAACCAAATAAAAAGATATCTTGCCATTTCTTCTGACCAAACCAAAGAATTTCCAAAAACATATCTCATAACCACCTGAATAAAAATCAAAACAGTCATCGCAATCATAAGAATTGTACAAACCGTCAATTCAAATTTTTCATCCATCCACCTTAAAAAGTTCATCTTTTCACCTTCTACCTCTATAAAATTCACTTTTTTCGTTTCTGTTCTTTCAAATCAAGCCAACTTCATCTTATATCCTAAATTCAAAACAATATTTTTTATTAATAAGGCTTTGATACATTCATTTAACTATATCAAAGCCTTATTTTTTTCCCTATATCTCTAAAATCCCAATAAATAAGTTATCTTTTTAATAAAATTAGTTTTTATTCGGCAAGCATTTCATCCAAATATTCAGGATGTTCCATTTTTTCCTTAACCAAGTCGTAAATGTTATTGTCTGTTACAACTTGCTTCCACTCAGCTTTTTCCTCGTCAGTCAATTCAACCACTGTTGTACCACTAGCTTCAAATCCTGCAAGAATTTCTTCTTCCAATCCCTGAGAACGCTCTCTCTGATATACTGTAGATTCTTCAGCAGCTTTCAAAATTGCATTTTGCTGTTCCTCTGTCAAAGAATTGAACTTGTCCAAATTCATACACACAACATACGGTGTATACACATGCTGTGTCAAAGATACATATTTCTGAACTTCAACAAATTTGTTGGCATCAATGATACCCAAAGGATTTTCCTGTGCATCTACAGTACCTTGCTGTAAAGCTGTAAATAATTCTGTAAATGCCATCGGTGTTGGGTTTGCACCAAATGCTGTCCAAGCTGCGATATGTACTTCGTTTTCCATTGTTCTTACTTTAAACCCTCTTACATCAGCTGGTGTTCTTGCTTCTACTTTATTGTTTGTAAAATTACGGAACCCATTTTCCCAAAATGCAAGACCTTTTAAGCCCATGCTTTCCATTCCTTGTAAAATTTTCTGACCTGTTTCACCATCCAATTTTGCATACGCATCTTCTGTACTTAAAAATAAGTAAGGTGAGTCAAACAAATAAAAATCTGCATACATTGTCGCAAGAGGACTTGTAGAAGAAACACCAATATCAATGTTGCCCATTGCGGTTGTCTCAATAACAACACGGTCATCACCTAACATATTGTCTGGAAACAAATTTACTACAATACTGCCATTCGTCTCTTCTTCTACCACTTTCTTAAATACATCACCTGCATCCTTACCAGAAACAGACGTTACATTGGAAAATACTAACTCAACTACTTCCCCATCAGCAGCAGTGTTGCCCACATCTGCGGCATCGCCTTCTGCAGGTGCAGTACTTCCACAACCTGTTACCATTGCAACTGTCATCACAGAAGCCAACGCCATTGCCAAACCTTTTTTCATCTTTAACATAGATTTTTCCTCCTTAAGATATACGTTTTTGCTTGTTTCATTTATTTATTGGAATTTTCCCCAATTAACTTTGGTCTTTTGTTACTTGATACCAATGCAAATACTTACGATATTTTTTTTGATAAAAATCTTTCTTTTCTAAATTTGGCATAATCACCTTGGAATTATTGCTTTTAAATTCTTTTGCATCTACAATCATCCCCAAAAGCTCCATTCCCAAAGCCACCGAACCAATTAAAGAACTATGCTCCACTTCATCAATCGAAAGCTCTATTTGAAATATATCTGCACACATTTGCGTCCAAACCTCAGAACGAATGATTCCACCAGAAAGCATTACCCTTTGGGGTTTTCCATTCAATTCTACCAATTGTTCATAGCACTGATATAAATTAAAAAGCGTCCCTTCTTGTATTGCACGGTACAAATCATAAATGGTATGATTTGCCTTTAAAGCAAAAAATCCAGCATTTCTTTCATCGTTCCATCCAGGACATCTTTCTCCAAAAAGAAAAGGTAGAAATACGGGCGTATCACCTTGATCCTTACATCCTCTTTCCATTTCTTTATACGAAATTTCTTTTGGGAAAAACTTTGCCTTAAACCAATCAATGCAATTACAACAACCACTCGTTGCTGCCCCACTTAACCAAGATTTAGGTGATAAATAACACCACGTACTAGGTGTCCTCGGTAAAATGGGTCTTGGTGTACTAAGCCTTAACGCACCACTTGTTCCAACTGAAAAACTCATAACTCCATCTTCAATGGCACCTGCTCCAACTTGATTTAAACCGCCATCAGGGTTTGTAGCAACAACAGGAATACCCATCGTAAGCCCCAAAAGTTTCGCTCCTTCATCACTTAATTGCAATACATCCTGATATGTGATAATTTTAGGAAGTTGTTCTCTTAAAATGCCATTCTCTTTCAAAATATCTTCATCATAATCTTTTTTATGAATATTTAACAATCCTGTCCCAGAAGCCATACCATCTGTGACTACCCACGCTCCAGTCAACCGATACGTATTGTACGTACCTTGGCCCACAAAACGATATTTTTCCAACTGATAACCCATCTGCTTCAAAAGCTTTATTTTAAATACAGGATATATTGCATTTACCATACAACCCGTTTTTTGATAAAAACGATTTACGTACTCATCATTTTTTCTCAATTCTTTACAAATATCAGCAGCGCCTGTATAAGACCACAAGTAGATCGGAGTCTGTGGTTCCATTTCATAGTTGCAAAGCATAAGGCTATGCCAAGTACCACTTAAAGAAATCAAATCTACTTTTTGACCGTCAGATATTTTTTTACCTAAAGATGCCATCTGCTCAAACACTTGCTTTGCGTCATGCTGTGTAACATCTGCATGATTTAATATGTATGGTGCCGACTCCACTTGAAATTTATTGGTCTCTGTATCGTATAGCATGGCCTTTGCAGAGGTAGTGCTGGATTCTAATGCCAAAATCTTCATCTATCCTTACCCCCAACATTTTTGTTTACTCATTTAAACTCTAACTATCTTCCCTTGTTTCTAATATCGCTGATCTATCACGGCCATTTCTTAGAAATCTTGACAATCAATCAAAACCTTGCAAGTCCCCGCCTTCGCATCTGCAATCATATCAAAAACCTTCGGGCTATCTTTTAGAGAAACCACATGGGAAACAATTTTTTCTAATTCATCATTCATGGCTACCAAACAATCCACCGCTTGTCTGAATTCTTCTTTTTTGTAAACACGAGTACCCACTAAACTTTGTTCTTTAAAATTCAAATCTCTTAAATTTACTGCATGAGGATGTTTATGCACTGCCGTCATACAAATCGTTCCTCCAACACGTGTAACATCAGTCATTTGTATTGCAGCAATTTCAGCACCTGAGCATTCAAACAATCTATCTGCGCCTTCACCATCTGTTGCTTTTTTTACAACCTCTTCTAAATTTTTATTTTTTACATTCACAGCGATCATGCCAAACGCTTCTGCTTTTTCCAACTTTTTATCATCCACATCAGAAATAAAAACCTTACTTGCACCCATGCGAACCAACATCAATCCTGTAATCATACCAATCGGCCCCGCACCAATGACCACGCAAGTATCCAATACCTCAAACTTTGCTTGGTGAATAGATCTAACAATAACTGCCAAAGGCTCTACTACCGCTGCCGCTTTATCAGAAACTCCCTCTGGCACTTTAAACATAACATTTTCATCAACATATGCGTACTCACAAACGCCACCATCTACATCAATACCAATTAAGCCTAAGGTATTACAGACATGGGAATTTCCTGTTCTACAAGGCAAACATTCACCACAAGACAGCAGAGGATATGCTACCACACGGTCGCCTTTTTTAAATTTTTCCCCATTTTCTTCTACTATACCTAAAAATTCATGTCCGAAAATCAAAGGTGCTTTTGCTCTGGGATGTGTTCCCAGATAGATGCCCATATCAGAACCACAAATGCCGCAATATTTCATTTTGACTTTTACCGCACCATTCTTGGCTCTAGGTTCTGCCACATCCAAAACTTTTGCTTCTTTCGGGCCAGTATAAACCAAAGCCTTCATTCAACTCACTCCTTTATTGACCTTATTTATCAATTTTCAACATCTAATATTTTTATACAGCTATAAAAAATTTTTTTATATAGATAATATATTTATTTTCTTATATTGTATATTTTAATATCAAAACCGTCAATATTACGAATATACCAATAAAAAGGCTTCATTTTTATGAATATTTCATAAAAATGAAGCAAATAGGATTCTTTTTTGTTCTTCTGAAAATTTTTATATAAAAAATAACAACTAAATTTATGGATAAATAATATTGACAGATTTTCAAAAAAAAATTAAATTGTATATAACTATTTTAATAAAATTTTTTCCTATTTAATAAAAATTTATTTTTAAAAATTTATTTATCATATGCATAATTTATTAAGCCTAAAAAATTGATTATCCAAACAAATAACAATCTTATTATCTACTTAAAATATCATGAAAAATTTTATGGAGGAGCATCATGACAAAAAAAACAACAAAATTCACACTAGCTGATACCATTTATTCCAATATCCGCGAAGACATAACACAACACATTATCCTTCCGGGCGAAAAAATCAACGTAAAAGAATTGGCAATACGCTATGGTGTAAGCGAAACTCCAGTAAAATTTGCTTTAAACCGCTTAATCTCAGAAAATATAATTGAAAATTTTCCTAGACAAGGAATGAAAGTACACAGCGTTACCGCCCAAGAGGTAGACGAAATTTTTGACACACGGTTAATGATGGATCTCTATTATATGAAACAAATCATCCTTACAGTTAGCTTTAACGATGCATTAAAGGATGAATTACGCAAAAACACTGACGAGCACTTGCAATTGGTAACAAATTTATCCCCCGCCTCCCCCATCGAGGACTACCTCAGAAACTATGAACTAGACTATAAATTTCACGAATTATATTTGAAATGTAGCGGAAATCGTAAACTTGTAGAAACTTTTCATTATATCAATCCATTTTTATATTCAAACTTTATCTTTCGCAGACAATCAAAAGCAAAGGATATCATGGGTGTAAAAGAGCACATAGCAATCCTCGATGCAATTCTTTCGGAGGACGAGTTCGCTCT
>JBKEAS010000093.1:0-1539 GCA_047972635.1 Anaerotignum sp. | reverse complement strand
CCCCAAATAAACAAATTGGTAAAAGAAAGGTCTGAACACTCCGCTTCCCAAGGCTTTGTATAGCTTTCAATCAAAGCTTTTTTATCTAATGTGACTGGCTTAAAATCAAATTCTGATTTTACTTCTTTTGTTTTTATGTTTGTTTCTATTTCATATCTACACATACATGGCATTTCTGGCATACGATTGCCTCCAATTTTAATATTCATCAATAATATAGCATTTGCATTTGGGTAGTACACGGTTAATATAGTCATATCCATCTTGATTATAAATTGTGACAAATTCACTTATCTCATCCAATGAAACATAACCCATTAAAACACCCAAAAAATGTCCTACGTCAATTTTAATAGCAGCTTGCGTATCAACTCTTGTTCCATCAAAGCGAAAAATACCACTATTTTCAGGCACAATTGAGTCATTACATTCAATGGCATACGGGCAATTGACATCTAACTGTCTTAAAATCTCGCTTAGATTACAAACACCTGCCACACCTTTTTTCAAGTATTTTTTTTCACCAAATTCCGAATTAATTTCCACATCCGGTGGCAATTTTACAGAAATTTTTCTACCATCTGCTAAAGAAAAAAGTTCTTCAATCAAAGCGTCATAAAATCCATCATTCGCCACCATTTCAGGACAAATGATCTCATTTTCTAAGCTGTAAACAAAAGCATATGCTTGTATTTTTTTATCCTTTAAGACAATACATCTTCCGCCATCAGCCGCATAATCGTCACCTTTGCGTATAAATTCATCTTTTGTTCGCCTTAGGACACCGCTATATCGCTGTGCAATATTTTCTTCATATAAAGGATAAAGCTCATCCCATCTAGATTTTTCAAAAAAAAGAACTTCTTTGCATTCCGCCATCTTTTTTTCGCCTTGAAAATATAATGCATCCGCAACAGGAAAATGTCCAAACTTATAATAGTTTCCCAATATATCTGGCGTATGCGCTGCAAGCAACACACCTTTTTCTCGTAATAAGTTCATTTCTAGTGTGAAAATTTTTCGCATATACCCTTTTTCACGATGCTCTGGATCGGTTGAAACCCCACAAAGCATGGCACCATGCAACGCCTTACCTCTCACACCAAACGTGCACGGCATCGCTTGCATAGCACTAACAATTTCTCCATCACTTTCCAAGCAAACAGAATACTCCGAAAAAAATCTATTTTTAAAGAGCCAAACAGAAAAACTATCACTATCTGTAAAACAAGTTTTCCAAATTCTATAGAAATCTTTCACGTCTTTTTCTTTCGCTACTCTCACACATATGTTATTATTCATAATTGTTCACTCAATTCATATTATATTACTATTATATCTATTGTACTATCATTCAAAAAAAAAATCAATTGATACTAATTATCAATAAATAAAATTTTTACTATTTTTTTTGTATATCTTTACAAATTCTTCCCATATCTAATGAGAAAAACTCATGATATTTATTCCTGCAACATACTGCATCCTTCTTCCCAAATCTTTTTAAAGGCCGAAGGCAAGGCATATGTTTCTTCTATT
>JBKEAS010000085.1:0-1603 GCA_047972635.1 Anaerotignum sp. | reverse complement strand
CAGGGTCTTGCGTTTTCTTGTAAATTTCTCCTTCAAATGTCCAATCTCTTAGATTGTCTATTGAAGCTGACCACACAACATAATTGTTTTCGCAAAACTTTTTACCCCCAAATTTATCATGCGAACCATAAAGATATATTCTGTCACCAAATATATGCGGTTCAACATCTGGCACATATTCGTAACTGGGTAAAAATGCACTAAAGCCTTGTTGATCCATTTATACTTAACCTCCTTTTAAAACGTATAGACATACTTCCCTGTTGAAACAGAATGTTTCTCACCATTAGGTAACTTAATCTCAGCTGTTGTATTAACTGGAATACTTACCTCAAAAATATATCCGTTGATATTTTTTTCGATATGAGTTGCCACTTTTCCATACAGGCTGACATATTTGGCTGACGCAAAGGTTAGAGTACCCCCAAGCATTGGCGCTATTAAGAAATGATTGGTTCCACACATGCGTATTCCTGCAATTGTGTCAAAAAGCCAAGCACATATTGAGCCTGGAGAATAATGGTTACGGCTTTCTGAGCCATCCCAGTTTTCCCAAACAGTTGTGGCACCTGCATTCACCTCTGCAAGCCAACTTGGTGCTTTTTCATTCTCAAGCATTTTAAATGCAACATCAGAACGTTCGGCTTCTGTTAGCATTTGCAAAATAAATGGTGTAGATAGAAACCCTGTGCCAACACAGTATTGTTGGTTTTCTACAGCTCTCACAAGACGATTTTGAACATTTTTTTTGCTCTCGCCGTCAAGTAACCCAAGTGCTAATGGTCTAACCAGTTTAGCTTGCCGGTCGGTGTCAATAATACCGTTTTTCACAAACATATAGTTATAGGCTTTTTTTGCGCCATCCGCATATTCCTTGAATAAGGTCGCATCTTCCGTTTTTTTCAGCATTTCGGCAACCTCTGCCATAAGTCTCATCGCATAATGGAGATAGGCTGTACATTCCTCTGTCTTAACAGAGGTTGGTGTGTCCTGAAACTCTTTCGGTTCCAACCACTCTCCCAAGTGTAAACCTTTTTCATAAACATACCTATTGTACGGATTTTCTTTAGCCGCCTTTTTACTTTTATGACCAGTATTTGAGATTATAAACATTGCATAATTTCGCATAAGATCATAAAAGTCGTGCAGTATTGTTTCATCATCAAATCTTTTCCAAAAGCGATATGGAATGATAATGGAAGATTCACCCCAACCGACAGAAGCTCCAGTGTTATCATAAGTCATTGCCATACCAGCGTAGGGTATTACTGCCGAAAGTTTACCACTATCCATCTGCGCATCAGAAAAATCGTGTAGCCACTTTCTGTAGACTGGCGCCGCATCCATAATATAGTGCGCTGTTTCAAAAAATACCTGCCCGTCACCTGTCCAGCCTAACCGTTCTCGCTGCGGACAGTCTGTAGGGATGTCAAGGAAGTTGCTTTTCATACTCCACATAGTATTTTGAAAGAAACGATTGACTTTAGCATTAGAGCATTCAAAATATCCGACTTGTTCCATATCTGAATATACCGCAATCGCCTTAAAATCCTCAGGCTCGAAATCAATATCGGTTTCCACTTCAGCGTATTGAAATCCAAAT
>JBKEAS010000030.1:0-7620 GCA_047972635.1 Anaerotignum sp. | reverse complement strand
ATACCTGAGCGGATACCTCCTTGAATATCTGAAGAAAGAGAGTCACCAATGATTAGAGCTTTATCTTTTTCAAAGTTTGGAATATGGTCAAACACATAATCAAAATATTCTATCATTGGTTTTTGAGAGCCCATATGCTCGGAAATGAAAATATCCTTGAAGTAGGGTGCTAGGCCAGAGTCTGCGAGGCGTTTTTCTTGCGTTGACACGAGGCCATTGGTTACGACATATAGGTCGTGCGTTGTGGATAATTTTTTTATAGTATCGAGGGCATTTTCTATTAAATCACTGCTTTCGGATAGAGCTTGGCGGTAAGTATTTTCCATCACGTCGCCTTCAAGATCGATGTGAAATTGTGCGAAGGTATCATGGAAGCGTGTTTTAAAAATGGTATCTCTAGAGATAATTCCATTTTCATAGTCACTCCAAAGTTTTACGTTATAGTCCAAGTACCATGCAAGGATTTCATCAGTGAGGGAAATGTGAAATGTCTCGAAGCACCTATGGAGGGATTTTTTTTCCGAAGCTGCAAAATCCAAAATAGTGTGGTCAACGTCAAAAAGCAAAAATTTCTTTTTCATTAAAGCATCCCTCCATCTAGTGTGATGATTTGTCCTGTGAGATAGTTGGAACATTCGTCTGCTAAAAAAAGTGCTAGATTTGCCACTTCTGTTACAGTTCCAAACCGCATCAGGGGGATATCATCAGTAAGGACATTCCGTTCGTCTTCATCAAAGCAAGCGTTCATTTGGGTTTCGATTATGCCACAAGAGATGGCATTTACCCGAATGGAAGAAGGTCCAAGTTCTTTTGCCATTGCTTTTGTAAAGGCATTGATGGCTCCTTTTGAGGCGGAATAAACGGCTTCGCAAGAAGCACCTGTGTTACCCCAGATAGAAGAAATATTGATGATGCAACCTTTTTTGTTTTGTACCATTTTGGGAGTGGCAAGGTGGGTACAGTTAAAAACTGAATTTAGATTGACAGACATAAGCCGTTGCCATTGTTCTGGGGTCATATCGGTGAAAAGTCCGATATGGGATATGCCAGCGTTGTTGATCAAAATATCCACGGTGCCAAACGTGTTTTCTATGGTTTGGAACATTTTTTTACAAGTCTCATAATCTGAAATATCGCCAAGTAGGCTTAAGGTTGAGATGTTTTTTAGTTTTAACTTTTCTTCTGTGGCAAGGAGAGCCTCCTCGCTTTTTGAGGCGTTTAGGACAACATTGCACCCTGCCTGTCCAAAAGCAAAAGCCATACCTTGCCCGATGCCACGGGAGGAGCCTGTTATAAAGACGGTTTTACCCTTTAAACTCATATAATCACTGCTTTCTAAGGTTTTGTTCATATTGTAGCGAAATTTTTTGTGAAACACAAGGGCAAGGTCAAAAGCAGTTGGAATTTATATGTTGATATGGTATACTGAATTTATATAATCAAAATAGGAGGATACATACATGCTAGATATAATAAATAAAAAAGAGCTAGGCTTTATGGAAATTTTGTCGATTGCGATGCATTTATTTATAAAGAATATAAAGCCTATTGCGATTGTTGTGTGTGTTCTTTTTCTTCCAATTAGTATTGTGACGACAATGTTGGTAGAGAGAGTTCACAGTGGTAGCGTGATTTTATTAAATATGATGCAATCAGGCATGACAGATGAAAATTTGCTTGCTTATGAGAATGAATATATTAGATTGTTGATCAATACAACATTGAGTTTTGCGGTTACGATATTTTTAGAGCCTATTGGTGTCATTGCGATTGCCAAGATCGGAAAGAGTTATTTATGTGGCAAAGCAATGAATGTAAAAGATGCAATAGGAGAGGGAATGAATTGTCTTTTTGGTGTGATTTTAACTGGAATTTTATTTTCAGTCTGCGTTATTTTTGGGACTTTCTTGTTTATTATTCCGGGGCTATACCTTAGTATTGTTTGGGGATTTTACATTTATGTGGTGGGATTAAACGGTGTTAAAGGATGGAACGCGGTGAAATATAGTACACAATTGACTAAGAATAGATTTTGGAAAACATTGGCATTTTTTTGGGGTCTTGCGTTTATCGTATTTGGTTGGAGTTGGACAATTGGAGTGTTGTTTTCATTAGGATATGATCATAGTATCGTTAGTATTTTATCTACCATGATATCATATTTTTTTGCTTGTTTTGCTTATTTTGCAATAACTGTTTTGTTTATGAACAGAGAGGCGATTTTACTGGGGGTACAACAGGGATTGAACGAAGAAGCAATGCTACGTTCGGATGCAGAGAGCAAAGAATAAACAAAGGGCTTCTTCTTGATCGCTTAGGAGAGGCCTTTTTCTATGGTTATGCTTATGATGTTGCTCTTGGTGTTTCGTGTTTTAATGAGACTGACGGCTATGCTTTAGAAATATAGAGTTGATTTATTTTCGTATTTTGACTAAAATAGAAAAGGTATATACTTGATTTACAAAATAGGGAATATCCTTGTTTTAAGAGGGATAGTAAAATAAAAGCTCGCAGAGATAATCAAAATAAATTTTTTTGTTTTGATAGGGCTTTTGATAGAATGGAGGAAAAGATGCTTTCTACAGATCAAGCCTTTTCGAAGGAAGAAATAAAATATTTAAAATTATTATCAAATCAATATAAAAATATAAACAGTGCAGCAACGGAAGTTATGAATCTTAAAGCGATTTTAAATTTGCCCAAGGGTACGGAGCACTTTGTTTCAGACATTCATGGTGAAGCAGAATCTTTTAGCCACGTTTTACGAAATGCATCGGGTGTTATTAAAAATCATATTAGTGCCATTTTTGGTGCCAGCTTGCTTGAAAATGAAAAAAAGGCTTTGGCAACCTTGATTTATTATCCTGAAAAAAAGATGGAGATGATGGCGGAGTTAGAAACAGACTTGAATGACTGGTATAAAATCACGCTACATAGACTAGTACGAATTTGCAAAGTGATATCTTCAAAATATACACGTTCTAAGGTGAGAAAGGCTTTGCCAAAAGAATTTGCTTACATTATCGAGGAGTTGCTTCACGAGGACAGTGTTGGACGAGACAAGGAAATGTATTATAACGAAATCATTCGCACGATTATTGACTTGGATCAAGCGGATCGTTTTATTATTGCATTGGCAAATTTAATTCAGAGATTATCCATTGATCAGCTTCATATCATTGGGGATATTTATGACAGAGGACCAAATGCTGCAATGATTATGGATATTTTAGGGAAGTATCACTCTGTAGATATTCAATGGGGAAATCACGATATTGCATGGATGGGAGCCGCTGCAGGCTGTCAAGCCTTGATTTGCAACGTATTACGTATTCAAACCAGATATGCAAACCTTGACACGATTGAAGAAGATTATGGCATTAATTTAATTCCACTGGCTACATTTGCAATGGAGAAGTACGCAGATGACCCTTGTACACAATTTGCACCAAAAGGAACTGAAGAAATCAGCGATAAGGACTTTGAGATGATCGCAAAGATGCATAAAGCCATTTCTATCATGCAGTGGAAGATGGAAGCACAAATTATTATGCGTCATCCGGAATTTAAGATGAATAATCGGTTGTTGCTGGATAAAATTGATTTTGACCGAGGGATGATTGTGATTGATGGGAAAGAATACGCTATGAATGATACTCATTTCCCAACACTTGACCCGAAGGATCCGTTTACACTCACAGCAGATGAGCAACTTGTAATGGATAAGGTTAAGTCTTCTTTTGTAAATAGTGAAAAATTACAGGAACACGTTCGTATTTTATACAGCAAAGGCAGTATGTATACCATATTTAATTCCAACCTTCTATTTCACGGGGGCATTCCGATGAATGAAGATGGTTCGCTTAAGGTTGTGACTTTTCGTGGGAAGTCTTATTGTGGTAAAGAGTATTTGGATGAGGTGGAGAGATCTGTTCGTGAAGGATATTTTAGCAAAACACACAGCAACCACAAAAGAGAGTGCATGGACATTATTTGGTATTTATGGTGTGGTGAGGACTCTCCGCTATTTGGTAAGAAAAAAATGACAACATTTGAGAGATATTTTATTGATGACAAAGCAGCTCACAAGGAAGTTAGCAATCCATACTATTCCTTACGTAGTGAAGAGAGCGTATGCAAGACTGTATTGTCTGCGTTTGGGCTTAATCCCAATGCTTCTCATATTGTGAATGGTCATGTTCCTGTAAAGGTATCAAAAGGTGAAAGTCCGATTAAGGCAAACGGGAGACTTTTTGTAATTGATGGTGGATTTGCAAAGGCATATCAGAAGGTAACGGGTATTGCGGGATATACCTTGATTTACAATTCGCACGGGATGGTGTTGGTTTCACACGAACCTTTTGTTTCCACTGAAGTTGCGATTGCTGAAGAAAAGGATATTTTTTCATCTACCGTTGCATTACAATATACACAAGACCGTATTAGAGTAAGGGATACAGATATTGGGAAAAAGTTATTGGAGAGTATTGATGAATTGGAGAAATTGCTTTTTGCGTATAAGAATGGTTTGATTAAAGAACAAAATTGATTGAAGGACCGCTAATTCTTAATTTCGGAAGAAGCGGTCCATTTTTTAAAGAAAGTTTGTTGATAGAGGCGATAAAATAAGGCGGTTATTTGTGTAGGGTTTAAAAAACGTATCTTTGATTATGGCAGAACATACGAAGAAAAAAATCGGGTCAAGATGCATATGATGAATTTTGGTTATTTATAAAAATGAGTGATATGCTATTGGTATTCTTTCTTTTATGGTATAGTGAAAGATAGTGGACATAATAAAGATAATTCTTTTTGATTGTGGATGAGGTATTAAGATGAATAAAAAGGCATTACGCACATTAGAATATGAAAAAATTGTTGAGAAACTAGCCGGATTTGCGGTTTCTCCGATGGCAAAGGAACGAGCACGAGAGCTATATCCGTCAATCGTTATGAGCGATATTGCACTTTGGCAAAAAGAGACAACGGAAGCGATGGATAGTATTCTTAGAAAGGGAACGCCGTCTTTTGGGGGATTTCGTGAAATTCGTCCACAGCTAAAAAGAGCAAGCATGGCAGGAATACTTTCGATTTCCGAGTTGATGGGGATTGGGGAGTTTCTTTATGTATGTCGTAAGATTAAAAATTATGGCAAGAACGAAAATAAGGCGGAAGTATATGAACGATTAGATGAGTACTTTGAGTTACTGGCACCATTGCATTCTTTGGAGAAGGAAATTAGCCGATGTATACTTTCAGAAACGGAAATTTCGGACGACGCCAGTAGCGAACTGAGAAGTGTTCGTAAAGAGATTAAAGTGGCAAATGAGAAGGTAAGGGATCACTTGAACGGAGTTATTTCTTCTTCGGCATACAGAAATATGTTACAAGATTTTGTGATTACAATCAGAAATGACCGTTTTTGCGTGCCAGTAAAAAGTGAGTACAGAAATACTTTTCCGGGCATGATCCACGATCAGTCTAACACGGGCTCAACTCTTTTTATGGAGCCATTAAGTGTTATTCAATTGAATAATAAAATCAAAGAGATGCAGGCGAGAGAAAAAGAAGAAATCCGTAAAATTTTGGTGGAATTATCTGGTTTGGTTACGGAAAATGCCATGATTTTGGACGCGGATATGGAACTTTTGACGCAAATGGACTTTATTTTTGCAAAGGGTTCTTTGTCGCTCTCTATGGGGGGGACCCAGCCTTTATTTAATACAAAAGGATATATCAATATACAAAAAGCAAGACATCCTTTGTTGGATGAAAAATCGGTTGTGCCTATTGATATTTATCTAGGCAAGCAGTTTACCACATTATTGATTACAGGACCAAATACGGGTGGAAAAACAGTTGCAATAAAAACTTTGGGTTTATTTACATTGATGGGACAAGCAGGACTGCATATTCCGGCGTTTGATCATTCTCAGCTGGCTATTTTTGATAATGTATTTGCGGATATTGGGGACGAACAAAGCATTGAGCAAAGTTTGAGTACTTTTTCTTCGCATATGACCAATATTGTTAAGATTATGGAAGATGTAACAGACAATTCTTTGGTGCTTTTTGATGAATTGGGGGCAGGGACAGACCCGACCGAAGGGGCAGCACTTGCCATTGCAATTATACAAGATTTGAAAGACAGAAAGATACGTACAGCTGTGACGACGCACTATAGCGAGCTTAAGGTATACGCACTTTCTACAGACGGGGTTGAGAATGCTTCTTGCGAGTTTGACGTGGAGACATTACGCCCAACCTACCGTTTGCTTATTGGTATCCCTGGTAAGAGTAACGCGTTTGCAATTTCTAGGAGATTGGGGCTACAAGAATATATTTTAGAGAGTGCCAGAGCATTAATCAGTCAGGATGATGTGAAATTTGAAGATGTCATCTCGGATTTAGAAATTAGCAAGAAATCGGTGGTATTTGAACAAGAGCGTGCAGAGCAATATCGCAAGGAAGCGGAGAGCTTGAAACGAGAAGTTGAGAAGCAAAAAGAAAAAACACAAGAACAGAAAGAAAAAATATTGCAAAATGCCAGAGAGGAAGCCAAGCTGATTTATGCACAAGCAAAAGAAGAAGCCGATGGCATTATAAAAGAGATGAACCGCCAGGCGAAGGAAAAGGGAAACCAGCAAAAGTTGATTGAAAGCAGAAGCAAACTAAAAGAAAAGATTTCTTCTGTGCAAGAGGACTTTTTAAATTCAAAAAAAGCCAAGCACAACCACAAAGTGCCCGAAAAATTACAAGTTGGCGATTTGGTTTATGTTATTTCATTTGACCAGAACGGCGAAGCGATTTCAGTCCCAGACAAGAACAAAGAGGTTATGGTTCAAATGGGCAGTATGAAAGTTAAAATTCCTTTGGCGGAGTTAATGCTAGTGGATGCACCAAAGGCGAAGGAAGCGAAGAACAGACAGCCCAAACCGAAAGTAAATGGTGGAGCATCGAAGAGTCAATTCATTTCTGCTGAAATAGATTGTAGGGGGCAGATGGTGGATGAGGCATTAGCTAACATAGACAAGTACATTGATGATGCATATTTATCTGGACTCAAGCAGATTATTATCATTCATGGAAAAGGGACAGGTGCATTACGTGCAGGGGTACAGAGTTATCTTAGGACAAATTCACATGTGAAAAGTCAAAGACCTGGAGTATATGGCGAAGGTGAAGCAGGGGTTACTGTGGTGGAACTAAAGTAGAATATTGAAGGGGGATTCTTATGGGTGGAAAACAAAAGATATTGGTAGTTGATGACGACAAACATATCGCAGAATTGATTTCTCTTTATTTGGAAAAAGAAGGATATGACACGCACGAGGTTTATGACGGCAGAGAAGCGGTGAAGGTTGCAAACAGCATAAATCCGGATTTAATTGTTTTGGATTTGATGTTGCCAGGGCTTGACGGGTATCAGGTGTGTACTGAAATCCGAAAGACGAATAATGTGCCTATCATTATGCTAACTGCAAAGGGCGAAACTTTTGACAAGGTTCTTGGTTTAGAGCTTGGGGCAGATGATTATATGGTAAAGCCTTTTGAGTCTAAAGAATTGGTGGCAAGGGTTAAGGCGGTTTTGCGTAGATTTGAGCAAAAAGAAAACGAAGA
>JBKEAS010000008.1:0-3549 GCA_047972635.1 Anaerotignum sp. | reverse complement strand
CTACCTGATTTCTTTTAATAACAAACATCTAATTTCCCCCTCATTTCATTTTTAATATTGCAATTTTATGTGCTGGCACATTTAAAAGTGCCTGAGCCGCATTATTTAAAGCTTCACAAACAATGGCATTATCTCCACCTTGTGCCACAATTACAACCCCTTCTACTTGAGGTGATTGTTCTGTCAAAACAACTGGTGATGTATTTCCCTTGCCATCTTCTGTCATTACTACAATGGTCTCCTTATGATAACTTTCACTCGTCTTTCCATTTTCCTCAGAACGCATTTCTTCTGTCTTTTCTTCATGTGCCACAATACTTTCTGCTGTTGCACTAAAAGTCAACATAACATCGACCTGCCCCGCACCCGCAATCTTAGATAGAATTTCTGCCATACGTGTTTCTATTTCCCATTCATCTTGATTGGTTTGTTGGGCAATGGCTTCGCTTTGACTGACCATCTCCTCTGCTTCTTCTTTAGGAAAAAGTGTCTTTCCTAAAATCAGAAGAAACACCCCAATCAATAATGCTAAAACGATGTTATTTGCGTTTTTCTTATTTTCTGGCCGAAATAATTCACGCCAAAAATCTTTTTGCATCTTTGGTCACCTTCTTTCCTCATTTTTTAATGATCACCGTATCCTCAGCCAATCCATATCTTTTGGCTGTATAAGCCCGTAGTTTTTCAGCATCGCCATCAGCATAGCCGATGGTAATGTTTTCTATTGTGCCGTAGTTTTCACTCTCCATGTCTTGACAAAAAATAATATGTACCCAATCAATATCGCTATACTTTTTTGTCAAATCCTCCTTCACTCTATCTTCAAGCACCTGACCATATGCCGCCGTCACTTTTTGCTGTTCCATCGACTCATACTCCTCAGCCGATAAAAACATGCTTTCCATACGCACTTGATTTTTAAGCAAATCTAGCTCTACCTGCCCTTTATCCGTACCAAAAACGAGCAAAAACGGATTTAAAACGGCAGTTAAAACCAATACACCCAAAACCAACTCAACATACTTGCGAAAAGCCCCTTCGGGCATAAGCATACAAGCTAACGCAGAAAAGATAGTCAAAGCTGTTATAGTTTTTATATATGCACCAAATGCTTCCAACATTCCAATTCTCCTCTCTATAATCCACCCAAAAGTAATAAAGCAGAAAAAAGAAACATTCCTTCAACTAAAAACACCACACCAATAAGTAATGCAGTATAATCACCTGCAGCACTGATACATTCAACCAGCCTTTCTTCGCAAATAAACTCCGAGGCTGCCGCCGTTGCCTTAAAAACCAATAAAATTACAATGAGCTTTGTCAAAAGCGGTATGCATAAGAGTAAAAGAAAGATAGCTGTAGCAGCTAAAGTTCCATTTTTTAATGTCCCCGCTACAACCGCTACTGTTTCCACTGCCCCTCCCATCACATCCCCTACGATAGGTACCGAACCGACAGCTATCTTTGCCGTTTTAGCAGCAAAACCATTGAGTGCACCCCCACCTATTTTTTGTAAAGATAATAAAAGCATAAAAAGTATAGAAACACCTTTTAACGTCCAAGCGATAGCTTGACGAAACAACTTAGCAAAACGTGATAACATCGGTTTTTCCGTAATATAATCCGCCATCTCAAGGGATACTGCTAAAAGAATGGCTGGAACAATCAAATCCCGTATGACAAAAGATAGTACAGTAGATCCGCCCATAATGGTCGGGCCCATCAAAGCCGTTTGCGTAACATTCCCTCCGGAAACAGAAAGTGTTAAAAATATTGGCAACATTCCTAAAAAAACCTTACATATATAATCTACTCTTTCTACCACCACAACAGAAATATCATAAAAAAAAGTAATAATTGTTACAATCAATACCATATAACACACATAAAAACCCATCTCCCCCACAGATTTTCCATGAAATGAGTCACTAAGCTGTTTTAAAACAGCACTCAGTATCACAATCAAAAGTAACTGCGCGAGCAAATGTCCTTGCATTCTAAACTCTTTAAAAGCCAAATCCGTTATCATCTGGGGCAACGCTTCAAAAGAAAACGAATACTCTCCCGATATAATGTCCTTTACCAATGAAGAAAAACTTGTCCCATCCTCCAAGCGTGCATCCACATCTTCTAACCCCAATGCGTTCAATTCACTTTCTAACAAATCCTCTGCAAATACAGTAGAAGGTATCAATGTAAGTAACAACATCGTTATTAAAATGAATAATTTTTTCATTTTCCCCTCCTCTACACCAAATCCATTACCATATCTAATAAAGCTGTGAGTACAGGTGCAGACGCCGTCATAATTAAAATTTTGCCTGCTAACTCTACTTTTGCCGCAATAGCACCTTCACCAGCATCAGCACAAAGCTGTGCACCAAATTGTGCTAGATATGCAATGCCTATAATCTTTAGTACAATTGCAAAATATCCACTCTCTACGCCTGCCTTTTGTGCCGTACTCTCTAAAAGCAAAACCAATTCACGCAAAGGTGTGCAAATAATAAAAAAAATCGAAATACCAACCATAACAGAAACCAACATACTCATTTGAGGATTTTCTTTCTTCAACATAACTGCAAAGATTGTACCCACAAGCCCCAATGCAATAATTTGTCCCATTCCCACGGCTTGCCCCCTTTATAATTGAAATAGCGTCTGTACCGTTTCAAATAATGTACTAATATATTGAATGACCCAAAACAAAACCACAACAAGTCCCGCAAGGGAAGTCATCATAGCCTGTTCTTCTCTGCCCGCTCTAATCAAAACTTGATTAAGAACCGCTACCAAAATACCAACCGCCGCAATACGAAATACAATACTTATATCCATATCCCATTCCCCCTAAAATTAGAGAAGTGTAATGACCAATAATAGCCCACTCAATATGCCCATACTATAATATAACCGTCCATTTTTTTCCAATCGTTTTTTTATCCTTTCTTCTTCTCCTCTCAAATAGTACAGCAATAAATCCATGCTGCCTTCTTGTTGCTCTTTTTCCAAAAAACCTAATGTTCGTCCAAATGCAATTAACTCGTCCAAGTCAGTTGTTGATAAGTATATTTTTTTTTCCATTTCCAACCATGTACTTTGCCAAATTTCCTCTGCTGAAGTTCCTTCTCTTTGTTTCATCCTTAAAGCAATTTTTTGAAAAATCATCCCAATCACGCCCACCGTTTTCCAACTAATTTGTTCTAGCAATTCGCCAAGGGGTGTTCCCAAGTAAGAAATTTGGTTTTTCATTAATAAAATGCCTCTTTCAATTTCTTCAAGTTCCTTCAAACGATACTTGTCTCTAGCCCCAAAAGAAAATCCAATCAATGTTGTTGCAACTACAATCAAGCATGCTCCTATGACTTGTAATATCATCCTCTATCCTCTCTTTCGTACAGTATCTTACCTTTCGTATCCCAAATTTCTTCTACTCTTCCTATTTCCTTTTCCTTTGATAAAAATATAATTCTGCCCCTTTCTATCTCAGTTATCATTTTTTTCATCTTATCATTCTGAAATATACCCCCAAAGTCACTACCATGGATG
>JBKEAS010000280.1:0-1977 GCA_047972635.1 Anaerotignum sp. | reverse complement strand
TAAAATCAGAATTTGATTTTAAGCCAGTCACATTAGATAAAAAAGCTTTGATTGAAAGCTATACAAAGCCTTGGGAAGCGGAGTGTTCAGACCTTTCTTTTACCAATTTGTTTATTTGGGGCACAGATGGAAAGATGGAATATGCTGAAAAGAATGATGTGCTTTATATCAGGCTTAATTTCAGGAGAGTTCCCATTTATTTTTGGGCACCAATTCCAAAATATGGTGTGGAGATAAATTATAGAGAAGCAGTTTATGATGCGATTGCGTATATGAAAAATTTAGGCATAGAGCCGACGTTTCGTTCTGTGTCTGCGCCTTTTTACGAGATGATGCAAAATGCATGTCCTGAGTTGTTTGTTATGCCAACGGATATCGCTTGGGACTATGTTTACGAGCGTGAAAAAATGGAGACATTAAAAGGGAAAAAGCTACATGGGAAAAGAAATCATATTAATAAATTTCTTTCCTTGTATCCTGATTACGAATATAAAAAATTGGATCCTACGATGATTGAAGAATGTATAGCCCTTTACAATCACTGGGTTGAAGATAAAGATGAGATCAGTGCTGAATTTATGGAAGAAAAGCAGTCGGTACTCTTAGCATTAAATAATATGCAAGAACTTGGTCTTGTGGGCGGTGCAATTTTTGTGGAGAATAAATTGGTGGCATTTACTGTGGGCGAGCGTTTGCATTCTCATTTGCAGCTCATTCATATTGAAAAAGCGGATGCCAATTACGAAGGTGCATATCCCATGATTAATCAGCAGTATGTTATCCATGAATGTATGGATGTTTTGCTAATCAACCGTGAGGAAGATATGGGTATAGAGGGTATGCGTAAAGCAAAACGTGCGTATTATCCTGTGAAAATGATTGAAAAATATTTGTTCAGTGTTCGTGACCTTTCTCAAGCAAAAGGTATTTGGGGCAGTGAAAAATAAAAAAAGAAACCATTACTCGTAGAGTGATGGTTTCTTTTTTTATATAAATAGCGTGTTTGATAAAATGATGTGATAGGATTAGTCATTATCAACATCGTACTCACGAATATCGCCGGTAGTTGCATCTATTTCATATGTATACTCAGTTTTGCCAATATTAAATTCAACGTCATATACTTTAATAGTATCTTCTGTCTCTAAATTTACTGGTTTAAAGGTAACTTCCGTTTCTGATTTTTCAGCATGAGCTAATGCTATTGCTTTTGCTTTTGCTTCATCAATCATGGTATTTGTAGTTGGTGCATTTGTGTCTGCACTTTGTGCAGGTGCTGGTAGGTTTGTATTTGCTGCATAGTTTTCTATATCGGAGTCGAAAGATACAATTTCACCAGTATACATATCAATTTCATAATCGTATTCGGTGTTGCCGACATAGAATTCAACATCATATACGGTTCTACCATCATCAATGTCAGTTTCTGAGATGATATAGGTTACATCCATTTCGTCTTTTTCAGCATGAGCCAATGCTATTTCGTGTGCTTTGGCTTCACCGATTTCGGTAGTTGGGGTAGAAGTTGTTTCTCCACAGCTTGTCAATAAAGCAATATTCATGACTGCAAATAAGCTTACCATAAATTTTTTCATAATAATCTCCTCTCAATTAAGTGTTCCGTGTAATGTCTACAAATTTAGTATAACAGCTATACAAGAAGAATAGTGCAAAATAAAGTAAAATTATAATAATTGTAAGAAATAAAAAACAGAATTTTTTTATTTGAATTTGTAATATATATCTGAAAATGAAATATCTTATTTTTAATGAAGGTATCATATCTTAAAAATAGGAGGTGTGAGGATGAGTTTCATTGAAGCAATCAAACAATTGGTGATAGAATTGGGAGCAGGCGGGATTTTTGTTGCGACTGCATTGGAATATGGGTGTTTTCCTGTTTCAAGTGAAATATTATTGCCCTTTATTGGATATGTGATCGCTTTAAATGGGTATAGCATTGTCTATGCGATTATT
>JBKEAS010000249.1:0-2314 GCA_047972635.1 Anaerotignum sp. | reverse complement strand
TGCCCTTTGATGTACCCGGTCATAAACACGGAAAGGGGAACCCTCAGCTAACTGAATTTTTAGGCGAAAAATGTTTATCGGTCGATGTAAATTCTATGAAGCCGTTGGATAACCTTTGTCACCCGGTGGGTGTGATTAAGGAAGCTGAGGAGCTTGCCGCTGAGGCGTTTGGTGCGGCTCATGCATTTTTTATGGTGGGAGGCACAACCTCATCTGTGCAGGCTATGATACTTTCTAGTGTAAAAAGTGGAGATGAAATTATTCTTCCACGAAATGTGCATCAAAGTGTGATAAATTCCTTAGTGCTTTGTGGAGCAATACCGGTTTATATCAATCCTCAAACAGATAAGAGGCTTGGAATTGCTTTAGGGATGTCTGTAAACGATGTAAAACGAACGATTGAAGAACATCCTACTGCAAAAGCATTATTTATAAACAATCCGACTTATTATGGAATTTGTTCCGACTTAAAGCAAATCACTGAAATTGCCCATGAAAATGGCTTGAAAGTTCTTGTGGATGAGGCACACGGCACACATTTTTACTTTGGAAAGAATATGCCGATTTCGGCAATGGCGGCTGGAGCGGATATGGCGGCGGTGAGTATGCATAAATCTGGTGGTTCCTTGACACAAAGTTCAATATTGCTTTGTGGAGAAGGGGTGAATGCAAACTACGTTAGAAAAATCATTAACCTTACACAAACTACCAGTGGTTCGTATTTGTTGCTTTCCAGCTTAGATATTTCAAGAAGAAATCTTGCTCTTTGGGGCAAGGAGACATTTGAAAAAGTAGAAAAATTTGCTCAATATGCAAGGGATGAAATCAATGCCATTGGCGATTATTACGCTTACGCAAAGG
Source organism: Anaerotignum sp. (assembly GCA_047972635.1). Taxonomy (GTDB): domain Bacteria; phylum Bacillota; class Clostridia; order Lachnospirales; family Anaerotignaceae; genus Chakrabartyella. Next base: position 1,453 of record JBKEAS010000249.1, on the reverse strand, counting down.
AACTGATTAACGGTGATAGCGTTTTTGATTTTGACACAACGAAACTTTCGGTAAATACCTTGCAGTTAGGCCTGGCGGGAATTGAAGTTTATGATTTGCTTCGTGATGAATATGGCATTCAAATTGAATTTGGCGATTTGGGAAATATCCTTGCGTATCTGTCGGTTGGCGATAAAAATAAGAATATCGAGCGTCTGATTAGTTCTCTTTATGAGATAAGGAGAATTTATAAAAAGGACAATCAGAATTTATTAGATAGCCGTTATATTACGCCTAAAGTAAAGGTTTCGCCACAGAAGGCTTTTTATGGCGAAAAAATTGAGCTTCCTATTGAAGCGTGTTCTGGAATGGTTTGTGCTGAATTTGTAATGTGTTACCCACCTGGAATTCCCATACTTGCTCCGGGAGAGGAAATCACGACTGAAATTATTGCGTATATCCAGTATGCTAAAGAAAAAGGATGTTCGCTAACAGGGCCCGAGAGTATGGATGTTAGTTATCTTAACGTACTGAAAGGAGAATGAAATGGACGATTTATGGTATAGCGAATATCACACACCAAATGTGCGGTTTTCTTTGAAAGTGGACAATCAACTGCACTATGAGAAAAGTGAATATCAAGAAATTTCGATATTTCATTCCCTTGAATTTGGACGATTTTTGACTTTGGACGGCATTATGATGCTTACAGAGCGGGATGAATTTATTTATCATGAAATGATCTCACATATAGCTATGGCGGCAAACCCTGAGATAAAAAAAGTTCTCATCATTGGTGCAGGAGACGGCGGTGTGGTGCGTGAACTTAGTAAATATAGTGGGATTGACAAAATGGATGTCGTAGAGATTGATGAGCGTGTGGTGGCGGTGTGTAAAGAATATCTGCCTAAAACTGCTTGTGGATTTGAAGATCCAAGGGTGCATCTTCATTTTCAAGATGGTTTGAAATTTGTTAGGCGTGTGGAGAATACATATGATCTTATTATTGTTGACTCAACGGATCCGTTTGGTCCGGGTGAAGTGCTTTTTACCAAAGAATTTTATGGGAACTGTTATCATGCCCTTACAGATAAGGGTATTATGATCAATCAGCACGAAAGCCCCTTTTACAAGGAAGATGCAAATCAAATGAAATCTACACATAGGCGTATTGATAAAATATTTCCTGTTTGTCATGTGTACCAAGCACATATCCCGACATATCCTTCTGGGCACTGGCTATTTGGGTTTGCATCAAAAGGATTGCACCCATTGAATGATTTAAAACCCGATGACTGGAATACCTTAGGCATTGCAACTCGTTATTATAATACGAATTTGCATATAGGTTCATTTGGACTACCCACTTATGTAAAGGAGATGCTTGCAGATGGATAAAAATATACAGACTTTTTTGGCTTGTGAAGCCGATTATGAAATGGCGGAAGTTGTGATTTTTGGCGTACCATTTGAT
>JBKEAS010000210.1:0-3030 GCA_047972635.1 Anaerotignum sp. | reverse complement strand
AAATCGTCTGAATACGTGGAATGAGCAAATCATAGTCCAATTCTCCGCCTCTATCTTCAATAATCAACCTGCCCGGATCTCTAATTACATAATAATTCCCAAGTGGATCAATATTTCTACGTATTGCTGAGATCAAACGGTTGATAAAAATATACCTGTTGTTGCCTCTCATCGCAATTTCACCGTACTTTACAATTAAAACCTTCTCTGCCATAACTATCCCCTTTTATCTATTATATTTTCTTAAAAATGGCACCAACTCTTGTAACGCAACTAAGGTTATTTCTATCTCATCCATGGTATTATACCTACAAAAACTAAAACGAATTGCTCCTTCTATTTCCGAAAACGGCATCCCCATCGCTGTAAGTACAGAACTTCCAACCTTTTTCTTGCTATCACAAGCAGAACCGGCAGAAACAAAAATCCCTTTACTTTCTAATGCATGAAGCAAAACCTCACTACGTAACCCTTTGAAGGTAACATTTAGTACATAGGGGCTTGCGGTATCCGAATAATCTCCGTTTACTTGTGTATCTGGCAAAGCCAAAATGCCCTCTGCCAATCTTTTTTTCAAACCTGCGATATGCTCTATGCTTTCTTTCAAATGAGCCATTGCTTCTTCTACCGCCACGCCCAAAGCTGCCACGGAAGGTGCATTTTCTGTTCCTGCTCGCTGTCCTTTTTGCTGTCCGCCGCCAAGGATCATAGGCTTTACCTTTGTGCCCTTACGCATATACAGCATACCAACACCTTTCGGTGCATGGATCTTATGTCCGCTCATAGTGAGTAGGTCAATCTTCATTTTTTCAACATCAATGGGGTATTTACCAAACGCTTGTACCGCATCGACATGGAACAATGTCTTTGCATTTTTTTCTTTGATTCGCTTGCCAATTTCCGCCCCATCTTGCACAACTCCTGTTTCGTTGTTTACCAAAATCACACTCACAAGCACTGTATCTGGCCGTATTGCTTCTGACAATTCTTCTAAAGAAATATGGCCTTTTTCATCCACCGAAAGCCAAGTAACCTCCGCCCCATCTTCCTCCAACGCTTTCATCGGGTTTTTCACCGCAGGATGCTCTATCTGTGTTGTGATAAAATGGTTGCCCAAACGGCGATTGGCTGCGGCGCTACCAAAAATTGCCCAATTATCACCCTCTGTACCACCGCTGGTGAAAAAAATTTCGTCCTCTTTAGCACGGATGCTTTTCGCGAGAATTTGTGCTGCGTGTCTGATTTCTTTTTCTACCGCCAGCCCCATCACACTGATGGATGCCGGATTGCCAAACTGTTCCATAAGCATATATGTCATTTTTTCTGCCACCGCAGGCAAGGCTTTTGTTGTGGCAGCATTATCCAAATAAATCATATCTTCTCCTCCTTACCCCAATTCGTAGAGCAAAATGGCAATTGCCGTCATACCCGCTGTTTCTGTTCTTAAAATCCGCTTTCCAAGGGTCACTGGCAACACCCCTGCGTCCTTTGCTGTTTGTATTTCTTCTTCTGTAAAACCGCCTTCAGGACCAATAAAAACGCCTACCTCGGCTCCCGAAAAACCTTCCACAAAAGAACGCAGTCCACAATCTTTTTCATTTTCATAAGGAATTATGGCACCGTCCATGGCTTTTGCCTCACATAAAGCCTCTGAAAAAGATAATACTTTCATCGCAATTTCCGGAATTTTACCCCGTCCACTTTGCTTTGCCGCCGCCTCGGCAATTTTTTGCCAACGCACAAGTTTCTTTTCTTCCTTTTTGTCTAACTTTACGATACACCGTTTGGTCGATACAGCCACAATTCGATCCACACCAAGCTCCACACATTTTTGGATAATCAATTCCATCTTGTCCGCCTTTGGCAATCCTTGGTAAAGGGTGATTTTTGTTTTAGGTTCAGACTGGCAAGGCTCATTACTGATTATTTCAGCCACCACACCATCTTCCAAAGAAGCAATCCGACAAACATAATCCGTACCCAAACCATCACAAACGATAATCTCATCGCCCTTGTTCGCACGCAATACAGTTTTGATATGCTTTGCATCGTCCTCTAAAAAATGGATGCTATTTTCTTTTATTTGGCTAGGTTCCACAAAAAATTTTGGCATACCTTATACCTCATATCGGCTAGCAATCGCTACCCAGCCTTTTTTCTCTTTTAAATCCAGCACCGAAAAGCCACCATTGGATAATGCCGCAAGCACGTCCTCTTTTCGCTCTGTAATAATACCACTACAAAGGAAAATACCGCCATTTTTTATATAATCAGGTACTTTCTTTGTCAAAGTGATAATCACATCTGCAACAATATTTGCCTCTATCATGTCGTATTTCTTCCCACTATATTTTTCATGAAGGGTTTCGTCCTCCAAAATATTACCTGCACAAACGCGGTACTTCTCTCTTGGAATTTGGTTCATATCGCTATTTTCATATGCAATTTGAATGGCATTTGGATCAATATCCACCGCATCTGCTTCCTTGGCTTCAAGCAAAAGTGACGCAATAGATAGGATCCCACTACCACAACCAATATCCAAAACGGTATCATTTTTTTGTAAATATGTTTCGATTAATTCTATGCAAAGCTGGGTTGTTTCATGGGTACCGGTACCAAAAATATGCCCCGGATCAATCTTTAACACCACTTTGTCGGTAGGCTCGGTTAATTCTTCCCAAGAAGGACGGATCATAATTTTTTCACCCACTGGGAATGGTTTAAAGTATTTCTTCCAATTATTTGCCCAATCTTCTTCTTGCACATTTTTCATTACGGTTTCCAACGTACCCAAATCAAGCTCTTTTTCCTGTTCTTTCAAAACCGTCAACGCACTTTTAATTTGAGCCAACTGCTCCCTGCCATATAAATTATCTCTAACAAAAAAAGTAATCCCTGTTTCTAATTTTTGCTTTTCTTCCATCAGTTCGTCGGCAATATAATCCCAATCCCTATCTGGTTTTTCCAAAAACTCCTGAAAATCAGCCTCATCATGAATCATAAGCCCTGTCAAAGCACATTCATATA
>JBKEAS010000204.1:0-6524 GCA_047972635.1 Anaerotignum sp. | reverse complement strand
ATAATAGAAGGAGGGCTTAATTATGCCTGTTTTTGTTTTCGGGGCGATTGCCGTAATTGCCTGTGTTTGTATCATTTTTATTCTCGCTATAAAGAAACGTGGAGAACCGATTAGCAAAGCTGTAATTCTTGATTTAGTTCTTTTCATTCTAAGTGTTACCTCTCTCATGATTTCATGGAAACTGTTTTGGAATATGGGAATATATGCAGACGATTATGGTTCGTCCCCTACACTTGTATCAGGCGGTACATTCTGGCTTTGCATGAATTGGCTCAAACAACTACTATTATTTGTAACTACACTAACTTTAGGTGTGCGCTTGTTAAAGCAAAAAAAATAGTGCCGCAAATCGACCAATGTTGAATAACAATAAAACTAAAAGCACAACTCGTCATTAACGGCGGTTGTGCTTCATTACTATCAAGAGACGATTTTTCAAACTGCTAAAAAGTATGATTTACGTACAATTTCATAATAATCATGCTATCCACGCCACCCACATGCTATTCACGACAAACCTATTGAAATGGCGATTTAACGCTGTATACTGTAGTTGTAATATAAAACATGCAATTGAAAGGGCGTGAGTCCAATGGGCTACTTTAGTTCCGAACTTATGAATTTTTTATCATAAAGCTCGGCAAAAGCAACTCAAACGAAGTCATCAAATTTGCATTTATTGTGTGGATTAAGTCTAAAATGGCTTATTCAAAAATTATGAGGAGGCTATCTTGAGACTATCCCAAATTTTGTGTAAAGCCTCCATGTGGTGTAGAATAGAAGCACCAGATGGAGGTTTTAGATATGGCAAGAAAAAATCGCACACCGGAGGAAAATGCGCGCCGCGCGAAAATTCGGGAGCTGCTGGTATCAAGCGATGTCAGCGGCATGGAGGATATCCAGGATCTGTTCAAGGAGACCATTGCCGAGTTTATGGAGAATGGGCTTGAGTCGGAGCTCGATGAGGAGCTGGGCTACAGCAAATACGACTATAAAAACAAAGACACCGATAACAGCCGCAACGGACGCAGCCGAAAGGCCTTGCGCACGAGCTTTGGTGATGTAGATGTGTCCATTCCACGTGATCGAAAGGGCGAGTTTGAGCCACAGCTTTTGAAGAAGAATCAGACGAGCGTCAGCCAGGACATCGAAGAGAAAATACTGTCCATGTATGCCAAGGGGATGACCACCGGGGATATCGAATCTCACATTCGCGACATTTATGGCATCTCGGTCTCAGATACTACGGTCAGCCGCATAACCGATAAAATCCTGCCCATCGCCAAGGAGTGGCAACAGCGCCCGCTAGAGAGTATCTATGCCGTGGTATTTCTGGATGCCATTCACTATCACGTTCGTAGCGAGGGTCAGATTATAAAAAAGGCGGTGTATATCGCCATCGGCGTGGGATTGGACGGCAGAAAAGACGTTTTAGGTATGTGGATAGGGGAAAATGAGAGTGCCAAGTTCTGGGCAGGCGTGTTAAATAGCCTTAGAAACAGGGGTGTGGAGGACATCTTCATTGCCTGTACCGACAATCTTTCTGGGTTTTCGAATGCGATAGAAGCAGTGTTTCCGGAGACTGAAATCCAAAACTGTATCATTCATCAGCTGCGTAATTCCAGCAGATATGTGTCTTACAAGGATTTAAAGGCGCTTATGTCTGACCTGAAGGCGGTCTATGCCGCTGTGGATGAGCCGTCCGCATGGGATGCGCTGGATACCTTCTCATCGCACTGGGACAAAAAATACCCCAAAATTTCGCAATCATGGAAAGCAAATTGGGTGAATCTGAGCACCTATTTTAAGTATCCGCAGGAGGTGCGACGGCTTATTTATACCACCAACGCCATTGAGGGTTTCAACCGACAGCTGCGCAAGGTGACCAAGTCAAAATCGGTATTCCCTACAGATGACAGCCTATTCAAGATGCTGTATCTGGCGATGATCGACATCACAAAAAAGTGGACCGGCAGACGGCAGGACTGGAGCGTAATTCACGCACAAATGGCTGTCTTTTTCGAAGATCGCATGCCTTATTAACACGACTGGAGCCGGACATCAAGGGTATATAAACGGCTTTGCCGCCCTTGACAGCCAGCCCCATTCGCGTTATCATGCAACTAAGACGGCAACGGATTCGACCGCTGCCGCCAAGTAATATTTTTGTTCTGTTTTACACCAGCATATGAGTTTACACAGAATTTGGGATACAGCCGCTATCTTTATGAAAAAGTTTCTTAGCATGGCCATTGCGATGGCGTTAGTTCTTAGTTTCGGCGTAACCGCTATGGCGGCTGATGTTAGTGCGGCTGAAACAAGCAGAGCATCTCTTACGGCTGAACAGCAGGCCGTTCTTAACAGTTACGAAAACAACACGATCACTAATGCTGGTGAAATTAGCATCGCATCTTCAAAGTTGCCGCTAACTCGTGCAACTGCGGGTGCTTGGCGCGGGTCATATTATCGTGGAAGCGCTCTTATGTGGACAAAAGATTGGGTTGAATGGGCCTCAAACGGAAGTTCTATCACTAGCAGCACTGCTTGGCAGGAAGCTGGATATATTTTCCCCAATATAGCTCGTGCAACTGGAATCAGTAAACATTCTACTACATCAACGTCTGTTACATACAGAGCCTCAAAAACGATTGGGGCAGGAGTTGTAACACCTTGGGGCGATGTATCAGTGTATGAATCTGCCTTTACCGATTTCCTTAAAGCTACCACGAGTGGAAATCTAACTGTGAGTTAAAATAATTGGCGGCTCACATGGTATTTATATTTTATGTCATGGAGACATGCTGATAAGGGTGTGAGGGCATATTCCGCTTTAACTGCAAGCGGAATATGCTTTTCCCCTAATATTCTTTCATTGCTATTGAAGGGGGATTCTCATGATTGAAGTAAACAATTTATCTAAGAGTTATTCAAAAAAAGAAGTATTAGGAAATGTTAATCTTAACATTTCTGATCAGGGTCTCTTTTTTCTTATGGGAAGGAATGGAAGTGGAAAAACCACTTTTATTAAGTGCCTTTTGGGGTTAGAAACTTATTGCGGTTCAATCTCATTCTCGAAAAAACCTGTTAATTCTGTTCGAGAAGATGTCTACGCAATTTATGATGATGTGCCTCTGTTTGAAGAACTCAATGGCTACCAAAATATTAATCTTTTGATCGGAAAAACTTCATCATTCAGCCGTCCTTCAATAGATTATTTGAAACTGCTTTCAGAAAGAAAACTGAAAGAAAAAGCAAAGGTATATTCATTAGGTGAACGCAAAAAATTATTGCTAATTGCTGCGATTCTCAGTAAACCAAAATACTTAATTATTGACGAAATATCTAATGGGTTGGACATTGAAGCGTTAGAAGTGTTAAAAGAACATCTGGCAAAACTGAAAATAAATACAGTGATTTTGGCCACAGGTCATCATTTTGAATTTTATGAAAGCATCACTGACGAACTGCTCATTTTACATGATTCAACGATAACGCATATTGCCAATTATCAGAAAGGAGAGGAGAGTTTACATGATTTCTATGCGAAATTTATCTCAAGTAATTAAGAAGGAGCTATTATATCAACTCTACTCAAAAAAAGTCGCAATACTGCTGCTGATATTGGTGTCATTATGCGTTGTTCATTTAGTAGGATTATTCAATGGCGTTGTATCAAGCTACAATATGTATCAAAGAACAGAAAATATGTACATAGAGCAAGGTATAGACATCATTGAGTCATTGCAAGCCGAAAACAATATCGTAGTTGACGGGAACACTACTTTTACAGATAATCCATTGAAAGAAGATTTCGTAAACTTGGCAATTAGCATACAAAACCTAAAGTCAAATAACGTAATCGCTAACACACTTGAATATATTACCTTTGTGTTCTGCACACTTATTTTCGGGATATATGCGAGTCATATAGCCACTTATGATTTTAAGTACAAGACTCATAAATCTATGTCTGTACACTATGAGCAGAACGAAATTGTAATAGGCAAGTTACTTTCAATAATTATAGTAATGGTTTCTACTCTCGCAATAGCTTTGCTATTTACTTTCTTCGCATCTTTTGCAGTAAATATAATGATTAAGAATACTGTTCCTGTGGAGAACTTTACAATTGACATATTTAATTATCAACACACTTTGCTTTCACAATGTAGTTTTGTTTTTGCCGTCCTTTCTTTTTATATAGTGGTTGGATTTTCTATGGCATACATCTTGAAAAGTATGGTTATCCCTTCAATCACTTTACTTCTGTATACTCTCCTGCTTCCCATATTGGGAGCATATGATTTCAGAAATGTCATTTCCCACTTTTCACATAGTCTATTTTCTTTCACTGCACGGTTCAACATGTTCAAACCAGAACCGATAGATAATCTATTGGGGATACTAATACTTGTCGGGAGTGCAAGTATATTGTTTGGTCTTCTTTTAATTATAGCCAATAAGCGCAGTTCATATGACTGAGGACGAGCGGTTAGAATAAAAAAGGGAGCGCAGCAGCCACAAATGGCCACTGCGCTCCCTTAGTTTTTATACGCCAAACACGCACCATATCAATACATTTTCGTTATTTCGGCAAGGATAGTAGAAAGATACTTCGTTGCCGTTTTTCGTTGGTCTTAGAGCCTGAAAACCGCCTAAACAAGCGCCTTTTCAGCCCCCATTTTTCGCTTAGAGCGCCATCCAAAGCCTGTTTAAAAAGTCACGGTGAGTAGACGCGCCGGGGAAGTCTTCCGGCCTGACGCCGACCAATGCGCACAGAAGTGGTGAGGCGGCGGCCGTAGAAACCCATTCGTCAACCCCGACAACTTTAAAGTGGGACATAAGGATAAAGGAGCGGAACAGCTCCGGCTGCTGGTTGGATGGTCTGCCGATTTGAGAAAAATGCGGCAGTAAATCCTCACGGATGTTATCGAGGTTGAGCGTGTACATCTTGAGAACAGCGGTCTGCTCAAAAATAATTACTTGACATGGCGTAGTAATTATGACAACCTGTAATTACTCCATACGATGTAATACATATAACGTAGTAATTTGTTAGGAGGATTACGACATGGTTTCAAGTGAAGTAATTCGTGGGTATACTGACACAATGATCCTTTTTATCTTGCTTCAAGAGGACTCATATGGTTATGCAATATCAAGACGAATTAGAGAATTGTCCCAAGAAGAATATTCGATGAAAGAAACCACTCTTTACTCAGCATTCAACCGATTGGAAAAAAACGGAGCTATCAAATCATATCCAGGTGAAGTAACACATGGAAAACCTCGTACATACTTTAAAATCACAGAAGCAGGTAGAAAACTATACAAGGAGAAATGTAGAGAATGGTATAATGTTCAGGGTATTGTCTCGAATTTCATTTTGGAGGGATTTGAAGATGGAGATAATTAGAGATTATCTGGATAATATGTTCGCTGCCTATCAAGCTACACCCGAGGTCGAAAAGCTTAAAAGCGAGTTGCTCTCAACAATGGAGGATCGGTACTTAGAGCTTAAAGCTGGAGGTCATAGCGAAACATCGGCGGTTGGCATTGTAATATCAGATTTTGGCAATATTGAAGAATTAGCTACTGAGTATGGCATAAAACCGGTATTTGCCGGAGAAACACCCCCACAACTGTCAAAAGAAACTGCTGTTGAATATCTAAGGGCCACTCGCGCACGAGCCATCTGCTTTTCTATAGCGCCGTTTTTCACTATAGTAGGTATTGCTGTACTCTTCATTGTACTTGCATTTGATACAAATAACATTCCCGGTTATATTTGTGCCATATTCGGTGTTTTCGGTAGCGTAGCGATGCTTAAATTTGGATTTGGCTTAACAAAGCCCTTCGTTTATCAACTCAATCAGCCCTATCGCTTGTCTATGCAGAACCGGATTGATATGGAAAAAGAAGAGAAAATGTTTTTGAAAAACAAATCAAAACTTTCGCTATTGGGAATCGCTATCATTCTTTGTTCGCCAGCTTGTTCCTTTTTTAGATCTCTGACAATTCCGTATTCTGTTGTCTTCAGTTCAATTGCTATACTTGCGGTAATAGCGATTGGATGTGCGTTGATCATATACACCAATATGATTCAATTTAGCTACAGGAAACTGCTCCACTATCAATAATTATGAGTAAAGAGGTAAAACTTATGAACTATAAAAGAAAGACCGCAATAATGGTTGGAATCACGGCTTTCGTTATTGCATTGGCGGTTGTCATTACGTTGCTTTTTGTTGGCCATTCATTTGGCAATAACCCACCTACCGATGCGGTGCAATCATTGAGTTTAATACTGATCAGTCCAATAGAACAGGGAGTGGTTTCGGAATTGAACACTCTATATATACAGATGGCGGATTGACCAGAGCCACGCTATATGGAAAACTCACTGTACAGGTAACATCAAAAATTTAAGTTATCTCATATGAAAGTGGTGATATTGATTTTTCTCAGAGCTATAATGAGTCCCAAAAACAGGATATAACGATTGAACTCACAGAAATTCATCC